>NZ_JBEZKJ010000106.1:0-26077 GCF_040651675.1 Streptomyces sp. NPDC048415
GCGCAGGACGAGCCGCGCGGCGTCGCAGACCCGCCGCACCGGGTCGTCCGCGTCGGTCCCGGCGCTCAGGAACGCCGTCATGTCGGCCAGACAGCTGCCCCCGCCGCCGGGCCCGGCCGACAGCTGAACCCTCCGCGCCGCCGAGCCCGGCCGACAGCTGAACTCCCGCGCTGCCCGGCCCAGCCGGCAGCTGAACCGGAGCGCTGCCCTGGCCCGAACCAACGGGCGACGCGCCTCAACCCCGCCGGGTACAGTGCGGAGATCAGCAGATCCCAGGGTGAGGCCCCCGCACGTGTTGACGCAGACCACCACCCGGGTCCTCGAACCGAGTGACCTGGACGCCGCGCTCGCCGTCCTCGACCGCGAGCCGGTCGCGAACGCCTTCGTGGCATCCCGGGTGCAGATCGCGGGCCTCGACCCCTGGCGCCTCGGCGGCGAAATGTGGGGCTGGTACGAGGACGGCATGCTGCGGTCCCTCTGCTACGCGGGCGCCAACCTGGTCCCCATCTGCGCCACCCCGCGAGCCGTACGCGGCTTCGCCGACCGGGCACGCCGGGCGGGCCGCCGCTGCTCCTCGGTCGTAGGCCCCGCCGAGTCCACCGCCCAGCTGTGGCGGCTGCTCGAACCGAGCTGGGGCCCCGCCCGCGAGGTCCGCGCCCACCAGCCGCTGATGGTCACCGACCGGCTCCCCTCCGACATCACCCCGGATCCGTACGTCCGCCGCATCCGCAAGGACGAGATCGAGGCGATCATGCCGGCGTGCGTGGCGATGTTCACCGAGGAGGTCGGCGTCTCGCCGCTCGCCGGGGACGGCGGGCTGCTCTACCAGGCACGGGTGGCCGAACTCGTGGGCTCCGGGCGGTCGTTCGCCCGCCTCGACCGCAGCGGCAGGGTCGTCTTCAAGGCGGAGATCGGCGCCGCGACGGGCCAGGCCTGCCAGATCCAGGGCGTCTGGGTCGCCCCCGAATACCGCGGCCACGGCCTCGCCGCCCCCGGCATGGCGGCCGTCATGCGCTACGCGCTCGCCGATGTCGCCCCGGTCGTCAGCCTGTACGTCAACGACTTCAACACGGCTGCCCGGGCGACGTATCGCCGCGTGGGCTTCCAGGAGATCGGCGCGTTCATGAGTGTCCTGTTCTGACGTTCCCGGACGGGCTCCACGGCACCTCACACGCCCCACTGTTCGCCGGGTAGTCTCGCCGACATGCTGCGCTTTCCCGGTCAGGGCCCCCGCACCCCCGACGACGCGGTCATCGGCCCGCTGGATCTCGCCGCGCACGTCGACGAGGCGCTCGCCGTGCAGGCTCTCGCCTTCGGGCTCGGCGCCGACGAGATCGCCGTACGCCGCCAGATCGTGCTGCGCCACCTCGCCTATCCGGGAGCCCGTGCGCTCGGCGCCACCACCGTCGACGGCAGGCTCGTCGGCTTCGTCTACGGCATGCCCAACGACCGTACGCACTGGTGGTCCACCGTCGTCGAGCCGTATCTGCGGGCCCAAGGCCACGAAGGCTGGCTCGACCACTCCTTCGTGATCACCGAGCTGCACGTGCACCCGCGCTACCAGAACCGCGGTATCGGCCGCGCCCTGATCACCGGCATCACCGACACCGCCGCCGAGCCCCGCTCCATCCTCTCCGCGATCGACACCGACAGCCCCGCCCGCGGCCTGTACCACTCCCTGGGCTACGAGGACCTGGCACGCCAGGTCCTCTTCCCCAGCGCGCCCAAGCCTTACGCCGTCATGGGCGCGCCCCTCCCGCTCCGCAGGCGCTAACCGATTTCCACCGGGATGGACCGCCCGGCTAACCTCCTAGCCATCACCCTTGAGCAGCAGGAGTCGAGAATCATGGCCCAGGTCCAGCGCATGTCCCGTTTGATGGTCAAGACACTGCGTGACGACCCGGCGGACGCCGAGACGCTCAGCCACAAGCTGCTCGTCCGCGCCGGCTATGTGCGCCGCAACTCCGCGGGCATCTGGACCTGGCTGCCGCTGGGCAAGAAGGTCCTCGACAACATCTCCCGCGTGGTGCGCGAGGAGATGGACGCGATCGGCGCCCAGGAAGTCCTGCTGCCCGCGCTGCTCCCCAAGGAGCCGTACGAGGCCTCCGCCCGCTGGGAGGAGTACGGCGACCTGCTCTTCCGCCTCAAGGACCGCAAGGGCGGCGAGTATCTGCTCGGCCCGACCCACGAGGAGATCTTCACCCTGGTGGTGAAGGACCAGGTCGCCTCGTACAAGGACCTGCCGGTCATGCTCTATCAGATCCAGACCAAGTACCGCGACGAGGCCCGTCCGCGCTCCGGCGTGCTGCGCGGCCGTGAGTTCCAGATGAAGGACTCGTACTCCTTCGACACGACGGACGAGGGCCTCGCTCAGTCGTACGCGCTGCACCGCGCCGCGTACCAGAAGATCTTCCAGCGCCTCGGCCTCGACTACCGCATCGTGTCGGCCGTCTCGGGCGCGATGGGCGGCTCGGCCTCGGAGGAGTTCCTGGCCCCCGCCGCCGCCGGTGAGGACACCTTCGTGGACTGCCCGGCCTGCGACTACGCCGCCAATACGGAGGCCGTCACCTTCACGTTGACGCCCGTGGACGCGGAGCACGGCCCGGTCGAGGAGCTGGACACCCCCGACACCCCGACCATCGAGACGCTTGCCGAGCACCTCGGCGTTCCGGCCTCCGCGACCCTCAAGAACCTCCTGGTCAAGATCGACGGCGAGATCGTCGCCGTCGGCGTCCCCGGCGACCGTGAGGTCGACCTCGGCAAGCTCGGCGAGCACCTCGCCCCGGCCGTCGTGGAACTCGTCACGGCCGAGGACTTCGAGGGCCGCGGCGACCTCGTACGCGGCTACGTGGGCCCGCAGGGCCTGGAGAAGGTCCGCTACATCGCCGACCCGCGCGTGGCGCCGGGCACGGCCTGGATCACGGGCGCCAACAAGATCAACACGCACGCCCGCAATGTGGTGGCCGGCCGTGACTTCGAGGTCGACGACTACCTGGACGTGGTCGTCGTGCAGGAGGGCGACCCGTGCCCGAACTGCGGCACCGGCCTCAAGCTGGACCGTGCCATCGAGATCGGCCACATCTTCCAGCTCGGCCGCAAGTACGCCGACACCTTCCAGCTCGACGTCCTCGGCCAGCAGGGCAAGCCGGTCCGCGTGACCATGGGCTCCTACGGCATCGGCGTCTCCCGCGCGGTCGCGGCGCTGGCCGAGCAGTCGGCGGACGAGCAGGGCCTGTGCTGGCCCAAGGAGATCGCTCCCGCCGACGTCCACGTGGTCGCCGCGGGCAAGGCCCTGCAGACCGAGCTGGCTCTCGACGTGTCCGAGAAGCTGGGCGCCGTGGGCGTACGCGTCCTGGTCGACGACCGCGCCGGCGTCTCCCCGGGCGTGAAGTTCACCGACGCCGAACTCATCGGCGTACCGCAGATCCTGGTCGCAGGCCGCCGCTCCGCCGAGGGCGTCCTGGAACTGAAGGACCGCCGCACCGGCGAGCGCGAGGAGCTGACGGTGGACGAGGCGATCGCCCGCCTGACGGCGTGATCGGGTGATCACGGCATGATCGAGTAATTGAAGAGACCCCTCTCAGAGACTTCTTGAGAGGCGTATGGGCGCCTCACAGACCTCTCAGGCTGCTCGCTGCTCCCCGACCGTAGGACGTGACAGAGCGTCATTCGGGAGGGGAGCAGCCGTGACAGGCGGCGAGCGGGGGGCCGCCGCGGCAGCCCGCCGAGGGACACGGCGTACGGCGGCCGCGGCGGTCACGCTGGCACGGCGGCGGCCGGGGTCTTCGCCCTCGCCGGTTCGATGCAGGCGGACGCGGACACGACGGCGTCGAGCGGCACGAGTTCGTCGAGCGCGAGCAGGGACACTGGTTCGAGCAGCGGTACGGATTCCTCGTCGAGTCCGTCCACGTCCTCGGACAGCTCCTCGAACTCGTCGTCCCCCTCGGACTCGTCGTCCCCCTCGGACTCGTCGTCCCCCTCGGACTCGTCGTCCCCCTCGGACTCGTCGTCCTCCTCGGACTCGACCCTCCAGCCGCCGTCCGACAACCCCGCGTCCTCAGGCAGCGGCGGCTCCGCCGACTCCACTTCGGGGGCGTCGTGATGAGCACCGTTTCCCGTTCCACGGCCGCCGCCGACTGGCGCGCCCTCGGCGCACACGCCGGGCCGCGAGGCGGGTCGGCGGCTACCACGGCACTTGGGTCCCGGCGGCCGAGGCCGCCATCCGCACACTCGGCACCGCCGACCTCGGAGCGGGCGTGCTGGCCGCGCTGCCCACCGACCGCTGCGGCTTCGCCGAAAACGGCACGTGTGCTGCGCTGCCTGGCCCTCGAACCGGCGGGCCAGTGCGGCCCGTGCCTCAACGGCCTGCCCCGGATCGCCGCCGCCTTCCAGACCCTGGCTGCCCCGGTCCGCACGGCGCCACCCGCGAGAACGTCGCCCGCTGGGCCGGACTCGTCGAGGGCCGCGGCGCCTGCCACCACACCGACGGGTCGGTCCGCCTGGTCCGCCGCGCGCTCACGACCTTCGCCTCCGAACTCGACGCCCACGCCGCGGGCCACTGCACGGCGACCGACCGCACCCCCTTCGCCACCCGTCCCCGGCAATCGGAGCTGACATGGAATCCGACCCCGATCCGCGTCTCGACGTCGACTGGACCGCTGCCAGGGCCACGCTCTGTGCGGCGCCGAACTCCTCCCCGAGCACATCACGCTCGACGAGTGGGGCTACCCCTTGCTCCGACCGGCGCCCGTTGCCCCGCACGACCCTGAAAGGCGCTCGCAGAGCCGCGGCCGACTGCCCGGTCATGGCCCTCGAACTCACCACCACGCAGGGGAGTTAGAGCCAGCCCGCGAACTCCAGCAGCAGCTCCGCGTCCCGCGGTCGCCCGACCCGCCGGGCCCGGACACCCGACTCGACCGCCCGGAACAGGGTCCAGCCGCGCAGCCGTTCCTGGTCGACGTCCAAGGACTCGGCGAGCCGCTTCACCCGCCGCCGGGTGATCGACGACCCGGAAGGGGACGCGATCAGGTCCTCCACCCGGTCGCGGACCAGCCGGGCCAGATCGAAGGCGCACTCGCCGACCACCGGGTCGGGGCCCACGGCCAGCCAGGGCACGCGCTCACCGGCGAGCACCTTGCTCTGCCGGAAGGTGCCGTGCAGCAGCCGCTCCTCGGGCGGCGCGGCGAGCAGCTCCTCGCGGGCCGCCAGGGCCGCGTCCACCAGGTCCGCGACGTCGGTGTCCGCATCAGCCGCCGCCCGCATCGCCTCGGCCTGTCGCCCGGTCCGCTCGGCGACGCTCTCGAAGAGATGGGCGGCGGGCGGCTCGACCCACAGCCGGCGCAGTGTTCCGGCCGCCTCCAGCAGGGCCTTCGCCTCGGGCAGTGACCGCACGGACATGTCCGGGTGCAACCGCTCCAGCAGCAGTACGCCGTGGGTGTCGCCGGGATTGAGGAGCCGGACCGCGCCCCGTCCGTCCCAGTGGGCGAGCGCGGCCCGCTCACTCTCCGGACGGGCCCGCTCGGGCGCCAGCTTCAGCACGGCGGGCGTTCCGTCGATCTGCCGCACCAGCACCACCAGGCTGCTGCGCCCGCCCGGCGCCTGCACCCGCTCCACGGTCAACTCGCGTAGAACCACGGCCTGTTGGGCCAGCTCGGGCAGCTTGTCGAGCCATTCACCGGTCCCGTCGGCGCCGCCCTGCCGGGTCTCTTCCAGAGCCCGCACGAGGCGCTGCGGCGGTTCGAAAGCCATGCGCGAGTGGTTCCCTTCCAGGTCGCGTTACGTCTTTGAGGGCGCCGCCGCGGACGGGCCGGCCGCCCGCTCGGCGAGACCAGGGAAGGCTACGCTCTCGCCGCTCCAGCGCACCGCCCGCACCGCCGACTCCCGCAGCGCCTCGGCCGCCGTGCTCCGCAGGTCGCCGGTGGCGGCGCGCACGAGGTCGGAGTACACCCCGGCCACCCGGTCCTCCAGCTCGGCCGCGAGCCGCACAGCGGTGGCCGGGTCCCGCACCGCGAACGGCAGCGCGTACGCCGCCGACGCGGCCTCGGGCTTGCCGCCCAGGTCCCGCACGGCCCGCGCCCACTCGTCCCGCCGTGCCCGGTGGGCGTCGTACGCCGTCCGCGCCTCGTCGCGCCGGCCCGCGCCGATCTTGCCGCCGACGACGCCGTACCCATAGACGGCGGCATGCTCGGCGGCCAGTGCGGCCTGCAGCGCCGTCAGCTCGGCTTCCCCGGCCCTCTTCGTCCCGCTCACTTCGCCCACTCTCTCAACACGTACGCGTGCGCCGCTCCGGCCGCCGCCACCGAGGCCAGCAGCCTGGCCAGCTCTCCCGGAACATCCAGCAAGGCCTTCGTCCGCTCGTCCGCGAGGGCACGCTCGGCCGCGGCGAGATCGCGGAGCGCGTCCTTCGGGCGGTCCGACACAGCGAGGGAGGCGCTGGCGGAGGGCGAGACGGAGGGTGAGGCGGAGGGCGAGGCGGCAGGTGTGGCAGACGCCGACGATCGGCTTCCGGCAGCCCCGAACGCTTCCGCGTGCCGGACGACCTCCGCGCGCAGCGGGCGCAGCGCCTCCGCCAGCGCCGGGTGCGCGTCGATCACGACGGCGTACCGGCCGGCCAGCGTCTCGCTGTCGCGGGCCGCACGCGCGCGTGCCCGGTCCGCGGCCGAGAGGCTGCCGCCCGTCGTGTCGGTGGACGGCTCGGGGGCGGAACAGCCCGCGAGTACGAAGGCGCTCGCGGCGGACGCGAGCAGGCTCCTTCGGCGCGGACCCGACGGGGTGCGCGACGGCAGGGTGAACGGCACGACAGACGTCCTCGGAGGGCTCGTACGAAAGGGAGGGCGGCACGCCCGTGATCACGGTACCCGCGACCCTCCCGATCACTGTCCAGCGGCACCCCTCCTCGGCGTCCCCGCCCCCGGACCCCCGCTCAGGTGGACGGCAACACCCCCGGCGACCGGATACCCTTTGACCTGACACACGACCTACCCACAACAGCACACGCGGCCGAGGAGTCACCCGGATGAGCACCACCCAGAGCGAGAGGCTGCGAGAACTGCTGGAACCGCTCGTCAGCTCTCAGGGACTCGATCTCGAGGAGATCGAGGTGGACTCGGTCGGACGCAAGCGCGTGCTGCGCGTGGTCGTCGACTCGGACACCGGTGCCGACCTGGACCAGATCGCCGATGTGAGCCGCGCGCTCTCGGCGAAGCTCGACGAGACGGACGCGATGGGCGAGGGCGAGTACACCCTCGAGGTCGGAACCCCCGGTGCCGAGCGTGAGCTCAAGGAGCACCGTCACTACGTGCGCGCCACCGACCGCCTGGTGAGGTTTCAGCTGGCGGAAGACGGTGAGCTGATCGCCAGAATCCTGACCGTGGACGACGACGGCATCGACGTCGAGGTGCCCGGCGTGAAGGGGCGCAAGCCCACCGCGAAGCGGCTCGCCTTCGGGGACATCGCCAAGGCGCGTGTCCAGGTCGAGTTCAACCGCAAGAACAAGAACGAAGAGACCGAAGAGAACGCAGAGGAGGCGTAGCCGTGGACATCGACATGAGTGCCCTGCGGGGCTTGGTACGGGAGAAGGAGATCTCCTTCAGCCTGTTGGTCGAGGCGATCGAGTCGGCCCTCCTCATCGCCTACCACCGCACCGACGGAAGCCGCCGCCACGCGCGCGTGGAGCTCAACCGGGAAACCGGCCACGTGACGGTGTGGGCGAAGGAGGACCCCGAGGACCTGGAGGAGGGGCAGGAGGCGCGCGAGTTCGACGACACCCCGAGCGGGTTCGGCCGCATCGCCGCGACCACCGCCAAGCAGGTCATCCTGCAGCGCCTGCGGGACGCCCAGGACGACGCGACCCTGGGTGAGTACGCCGGCCGCGAGGGCGACATCGTCACCGGTGTGGTCCAGCAGGGCCGCGACCCGAAGAACGTGCTCGTCGACATCGGCAAGCTCGAGGCCATCCTGCCGGTGCAGGAGCAGGTCCCCGGCGAGAACTACGAACACGGCCTGCGGCTGCGTTCGTACGTCGTCCGGGTGGCGAAGGGCGTCCGCGGCCCGTCCGTGACCCTGTCGCGCACCCACCCCAGCCTGGTGAAGAAGCTCTTCGCGCTCGAGGTGCCGGAGATCGCCGACGGGTCCGTCGAGATCGCCGCGATCGCCCGCGAGGCCGGTCACCGTACGAAGATCGCCGTGCGTTCCACCCGCAGCGGCCTGAACGCCAAGGGTGCCTGCATCGGCCCCATGGGCGGACGGGTGCGCAATGTGATGGCGGAACTGAACGGCGAGAAGATCGACATCGTCGACTGGTCGGACGACCCGGCCGAGATGGTGGCGAACGCGCTGTCCCCGGCCCGCGTCTCCAAGGTCGAGGTCGTCGACCTCGCGGCCCGCTCCGCGCGCGTGACGGTCCCCGACTACCAGCTGTCACTGGCGATCGGCAAGGAAGGCCAGAACGCCCGGCTCGCCGCCCGCCTCACGGGCTGGCGGATCGACATCCGTCCGGACATCGAGCAGCCTGCCGAGCAGCGCGGGGAACAGTCCGGGGAATAGATCTGAGCCGCAGGTGGCTGAGATCACGACAACGTCCGTTCGATTCTTGCCCCAAAGGGGTGAGGTCGGTACGGGGAGGTAGACTTAAGAGTGTCTGGCCGGACGCGAGCCCGCGCATGCCCTGAGCGCACCTGTGTGGGGTGCCGGGAGCGAGCGGCCAAGAAGGACTTGCTGCGGATCGTGGCGGTCGAGGGCGAATGCGTCCCCGATCATCGCGGTACGCTGCCCGGCCGGGGTGCGTATGTGCACCCCGCCCTGGTCTGTTTCGACCTGGCGGTCCGCCGCCGGGCGTTCCCACGGGCGCTGCGCGCCCCGGGACCGCTCGACACCGCGGCGTTGCGCCTCTACGTCGAGCAGGCAACACCGTAAGAAGCGTCGTACGGAACCCCCGTGCGGCCCTGGTACCCCGCGAGTTGGAAGTAGGTCGAGATTGCGATGAGCACTCGATGAGCACGCGATGAGTACGCCCATGAAGTAGCGACGGTCCGGACGCAAACCCGGACCTAAAAGGAGCGAAGTGGCTAAGGTCCGGGTATACGAACTCGCCAAGGAGTTCGGCGTGGAGAGCAAGGTCGTCATGGCCAAGCTCCAAGAGCTCGGTGAATTCGTCCGTTCGGCGTCCTCGACGATCGAGGCGCCCGTAGTACGCAAACTGACTGACGCCCTCCAGCAGGGCAACGGAGGCGGCAAGCCCGCATCCGCTCGCAAGGCTGCCCCGGCCAGGCCGGCAGCTCCCTCTCCCGCGCAGGCCGCCCGTCCGGCTGCCCCGCGCCCGCCGGCCCCGAAGCCGGCTGCGGCCGAGAAGCCCGCCGAGGCCCCGGTCACGCCGGCCGCTCCGGGCCCGCGTCCCACCCCGGGTCCCAAGCCCGCTCCGAAGCCCGCTCCGGCGGCTCCGGCTCCGGCCGCTCCCGAGTTCACCGCGCCCCCGTCGGCCCCCGCGGCTCCCGCCGCTGGTGCTGGTGCCGGTGCAGCACGTCCGGGTGCGCGTCCCGGTGCCCCGAAGCCCGGTGGTGCCCGTCCGGCCGGTCCCGGCCAGGGTGGTCAGGGCCGCGGCGACCGTCCCGAGCGCGGCGACCGTCAGGGCGCTCCGCGTCCCGGCGGCCAGGCCTCGCGTCCCGGCGCTCGTCCGGCCGGCCCGCGTCCGGGCAACAACCCCTTCACCTCTGGTGGCTCCACCGGCATGGCGCGCCCGCAGGCGCCCCGTCCGGGCGGTGCACGTCCCGGCCCCGGCGGACACGGTGGCGCAGGCGCCCCCGGCGGCCCGCGCCCGCAGGGCGCGGACCGGGACCGTGGTCCCCGTCCCCAGGGTGGTCCCGGTGGCGCTCCGCGTCCCCAGGGCGGTCCGGGCGGTGCCCGTCCCACTCCCGGCGGTATGCCTCGTCCTCAGGGTGGTCCCGGCGGCGCTCCGCGTCCCGGCGGCGGCCCCGGTGGTAACCGTCCGAACCCCGGCATGATGCCGCAGCGTCCCGCTGCGGGCCCGCGTCCCGGCGGCGGTGGCCCTGGTGGCCGCGGTCCTGGTGGCGGCGGCGGTCGTCCCGGTGGTGGACCCGGTGGCGGCGGCGGCGGTCGTCCGGGCGGCGGCGGCTTCGCCGGTCGTCCCGGTGGCGGCGGCGGTGGCGGCTTCGCGGGTCGTCCCGGTGGCCCCGGTGGCGGTGGCGGCGGTTTCGCCGGCCGTCCGGGTGGTCCCGGCGGTGGCGGCGGTGGCCGTCCCGGCTTCGGCGGTCGTCCGGGTGGTCCCGGTGGCCGTGGTGGCACACAGGGCGCCTTCGGTCGTCCCGGCGGTCCCGCGCGTCGTGGTCGCAAGTCGAAGCGGCAGAGGCGCCAGGAGTACGAGGCCATGCAGGCCCCGTCGGTCGGCGGCGTGATGCTGCCTCGTGGCAACGGACAGTCCGTCCGTCTGTCGCGCGGTGCGTCCCTCACCGACTTCGCCGAGAAGATCGGCGCCAACCCGGCGTCGCTCGTCGGCGTGATGATGAACCTCGGCGAGATGGTCACTGCCACGCAGTCCGTCTCCGACGAGACGCTGAAGCTCCTCGCGGACGAGATGAACTTCGTCCTCGAGATCGTCAGCCCCGAGGAGGAGGACCGCGAGCTGCTCGAGTCCTTCGACATCGAGTTCGGCGAGGACGAGGGTGGCGAGGAGTTCCTCGTCGCGCGTCCGCCGGTCGTGACCGTCATGGGTCACGTCGACCACGGTAAGACCCGACTGCTCGACACCATCCGCAAGACGAACGTCGTCGCGGGCGAGGCCGGCGGTATCACGCAGCACATCGGTGCGTACCAGGTCACGACCGAGGTCAACGAGGAAGAGCGCAGGATCACCTTCATCGACACCCCGGGTCACGAGGCGTTCACCGCCATGCGTGCCCGTGGTGCGAAGTCGACCGACATCGCGATCCTCGTGGTGGCGGCCAACGACGGTGTGATGCCCCAGACGATCGAGGCGCTGAACCACGCCAAGGCGGCCGACGTGCCGATCGTGGTCGCGGTCAACAAGATCGACGTCGAGGGCGCGGACCCGACGAAGGTGCGCGGTCAGCTCACCGAGTTCGGTCTGGTGGCCGAGGAGTACGGCGGCGACACCATGTTCGTCGACATCTCCGCCAAGCAGGGTCTGAACATCGACCAGCTGCTCGAGGCCGTGGTCCTGACCGCGGACGCCTCGCTCGACCTGCGGGCCAACCCGGAGCAGGACGCGCAGGGCATCGCGATCGAGTCCCACCTCGACCGTGGTCGCGGCGCCGTCGCGACCGTCCTGGTCCAGCGAGGCACCCTGCGGGTCGGCGACACCATGGTGGTCGGCGACGCGTACGGCCGTGTCCGCGCGATGCTCGACGACAAGGGCGAGAACGTGGAAGAGGCGGGTCCCTCGACCCCGGTCCTCGTCCTCGGTCTCACCAACGTCCCGGGCGCCGGCGACAACTTCCTGGTTGTCGACGAGGACCGCACGGCACGTCAGATCGCCGAGAAGCGCGCGGCGCGCGAGCGCAACGCCAACTTCGCCCGCCGGGGTGTCCGGTTCTCCCTGGAGAACCTGGACGAGGCCCTCAAGGCCGGTCTGGTGCAGGAACTCAACCTCATCATCAAGGGCGACGCGTCCGGTTCGGTGGAGGCTCTCGAGTCCTCGCTGCTCCAGCTCGACGTCGGCGAAGAGGTCGACATCCGCGTCCTGCACCGCGGTGTGGGTGCGGTCACCGAGTCGGACATCAACCTGGCGACCGGCTCCGACGCCATCGTCATCGGCTTCAACGTCCGCGCCGCGGGCCGAGCGGCGCAGATGGCGGAGCGCGAGGGCGTCGACGTCCGGTACTACTCGGTGATCTACCAGGCCATCGAGGAGATCGAGGCGGCCCTCAAGGGCATGCTCAAGCCGGAGTACGAGGAGGTCGAGCTCGGCACGGCGGAGATCCGCGAGGTCTTCAAGTCGTCCAAGCTGGGCAACATCGCCGGTGTCCTGGTCCGCTCGGGCGAGGTCAAGCGCAACACCAAGGCGCGCCTCATCCGCGACGGCAAGGTCATCGCGGAGAGCCTCAACATCTCCGGGCTGCGTCGCTTCAAGGACGACGTCACCGAGATCCGCGAAGGCTTCGAGGGTGGTATCAACCTCGGAAACTTCAACGACATCAAGGTCGACGACGTCATCGCGACGTACGAGATGCGCGAGAAGCCGCGGTCGTAAGCGGTTGTTCAAGCTGGCCGGCGGGGACATGTTCCCCACCGGCCAGCTTGCCGTCTGCCCCCCGGGATCCTTTGACCGCGGGCCGGTGGGGGCTTGTCGGCGTCCACGCGGCGGAGCCGTAAATTGTCACAGCCCCGCGCCCCTTACGGGGCGTGGAAACTCCGTCGAGCGAGCCCGGCGTTCGTTGTACCGTTCTGATGTCCCCGCCAAGCATTTGGCTGGGCCATCTACCCCGTACCGGCGGGATATCCGGATACCTATATGTACGTGGGGACGCTGTCCTTCGATCTGCTCCTCGGCGACGTTCGCTCGCTCAAGGAGAAACGCTCTCTCGTCCGGCCGATCGTCGCCGAACTTCAGCGGAAGTACGCGGTGAGCGTCGCGGAGACAGGCAACCAGGATCTTCACCGCAGGGTCGAGATCGGCCTCGCGGTGGTCTCCGGAGACACCGTGCACCTCACCGACGTCCTGGACCGGTGCGAGCGGCTCGTCGCGGCACGACCGGAGGTGGAGCTGCTGTCGGTACGGCGCAGACTCCACACAGACGAAGACTGACGAAACAAGCAAGGCGAAGAAGGAGACGGACCAGTGGCCGACAACGCGCGGGCTAAGAGGCTGGCGGACCTCATCCGAGAGGTGGTGGCCCAGAAGCTGCTGCGCGGGATCAAGGACCCGCGGCTCGGTTCGCATGTCACCATCACGGACACCCGGGTCACCGGGGACCTCCGGGAGGCGACCGTCTTCTACACGGTGTACGGGGACGACGAGGAGCGCGCGGCGGCCGCCGCGGGCCTGGAGAGCGCCAAGGGCGTGCTCCGCTCAGCGGTCGGCGCGGCGGCGGGCGTGAAGTTCACGCCGACGCTGACCTTCGTCGCGGACGCTCTGCCGGACACCGCCAAGACCATCGACGACCTGCTCGACAAGGCACGGGCCTCCGACGAGAAGGTGCGCGAGGTCTCGGCCGGTGCGACCTTCGCCGGTGACGCGGACCCGTACAAGAAGCCGGGCGAGGACGACGAGGACGACGCCACCGAATGACCCAGAAGCACCAGACGCCCGACGGGCTTGTCATTGTCGACAAGCCGTCGGGCTTCACTTCGCACGACGTGGTCGCCAAGATGCGCGGGATCGCCAGGACCCGCCGCGTCGGACACGCCGGCACCCTCGACCCCATGGCGACGGGCGTGCTCGTCCTCGGTGTCGAGAAGGCGACCAAGCTCCTCGGGCACCTCGCGCTCACCGAGAAGGAGTACCTGGGCACGATCCGGCTCGGCCAGAACACGCTGACGGACGACGCCGAGGGCGACATCACCTCGTCCACCGACGCCTCCGCCGTCAAGCGCGACGCCATCGACGTCGGGATCGCCAAGCTGACCGGCGCCATCATGCAGGTGCCGTCCAAGGTCAGCGCCATCAAGATCGACGGCGTGCGCTCGTACAAGCGGGCCCGCGAGGGCGAGGACTTCGAGATCCCGGCCCGCCCGGTGACCGTCTCGTCGTTCGCGGTGTACGACATCCGTGACGCCGTCGCCGAGGACGGCACACCGGTGCTCGACCTGGTCGTCTCGGTGGTCTGCTCGTCCGGCACCTACATCCGGGCGCTCGCCCGCGACCTCGGCGCGGACCTGGGCGTCGGCGGTCACCTCACCGCCCTGCGCCGCACCCGCGTCGGCCCATACAAGATCGACTCCGCGCGCACCCTCGGCCAGCACCAGAAGGAGCTGGCCGTGATGCCCATCGCGGAGGCCGCCGCGGCCGCGTTCCCGCGCTGGGACGTGGACGCCAAGCGGGCCCGACTGCTCCTGAACGGCGTACGTCTGGAGATGCCCGAGGTGTACGCGGACAAGGGCGCCGTGGCGGTCTTCGATCCCGAGGGCCGGTTCCTGGCGCTGGTGGAGGAGCAGAAGGGCAAGGCGAAGAGCCTGGCCGTGTTCGGCTGACGTTCTCCCCGGGCGGACCGGCCGTGCGCTTTTGCCGCCCGTGGAGCGGCGATCACGGGGTCTCGTGCCCGCCGCTCCACAGTCCCCCCTCGGTTCCCCCACCCAAGGGTGTATCCATCCGCCCTCTCCTATTCACCCCATCGAGCAGGCGCTCGGAGTGAACCGAGGGAGCGGAAGGGGGCGCGTTCGCCACGCGATCTGTCCAGCTGATCACCTCGCGCCTACCGTCAGAAGCACAAGCGCGGCGGGGAGGTTCGAGCATGGCGGGACGAGGCCCGCGGACCGGGGGCCGAGTGGCGGCGAACGCTACCCGTGAGCCGCGGGACGAGGCCACCGGCGGCGGCTTCCGCGGCGGCCGGGAAGGCTTCGATGACGGCAACGCCGCTCCGGGCGGCGGCGCGCTGGTATGCGTCCGCGACCTGGCGGGGCGTCCGCGCGGCATGGGTTTCGCCGTCGACCACCACGGCACGGTGATCACCAGCCACGAAGCCGTCGACGGCCTGGCCCGCCTCGTCCTGCACGCCCCCGGCGACCGCACCTGCGTGGTGAGCGTCGACGCCGTCACACTCCTGCCCGACGCCGATCTGGCTCTCGTACGTACCGAAGGTCTCGGCCTGGACCCGCTCCCCGTCACCGTGCGGGATCGTGTCGCGACCGGCACGTATGTCCGGATCGCCGCGGGCGGCTGGCGTGAGGCGCGCGTGCTCGGCACCTCCGCCGTGACGTACACGGCGACCGACCGCTTCCATCTCCTGGGCGACGCCCTGGAGTTGGCGATCGGCACGGCGGGTGCGGACGCGCTCCGGCTGGGCGGAGGGGCGGCCGGGGGACCGGTCATCGACGCCGTGACCGGCGCGGTGGTGGCCGTCCTCGGCACCGCCCTGCACGCCCCCCACGGCGCTGCCGGGTTCGCCGTCCCGCTGCGAGGGGTGCCGGGGCCGCTCGCCGCGCTGCTGGCCCGCAACGCCGAGACGGTACCCGCGTACGGGGCCGATCTGAATCTGGCGGGGGTAGTGGAACTCACCGCGACCTCGGTGGGATCGGACGGCCCGGGAGCGGCGACCTCGGTGCGATCCGGGGGCGCGGGCCCCGACCCCGTCGAACGAGCTGAAGCCGTAAGGGAGTTCGAGGCCTTCGAGACCGGCCCGACCACCGTCCTCGGTCTCGTCGGCCCGCCCGGCAGCGGTCGTACGACGGAACTGGCGGCGCTCGCCGCCCGCCGCACTCGGGGCGCCGAACCGGCCCCCACCCTGTGGCTGCGCGGCGCCGACCTCCTCGCCACGGACACCTCGGTGGCGGACGCGGCGACGCGGGCACTGGAGCGGGCGGGACGGATCGTGGCGGCGTCGGGGGAGACCTCCGAGGACCACTCGGGGCTCACCGCGGCGCCGAGTGTGCTGCCTCCCGCCGGGTACGACGGTGAACTGGGCGACATCGGGCCGGAGCGGCTGGCCCGGCTGGCGCGGGACGCGGGCCGGCCGCTGCTGCTCCTTCTCGACGGCCCCGAGGAGATGCCGCCCGGCCTCGCCCACCGGCTGCCCGAATGGACCGAGGGGACGGCCGGGTGGCTGCGGCAGACCAGGGCGCGGCTGGTCATCGGCTGCCGGGCCGAGTTCTGGGAGCAGGCCGGGGTGGAGTTTCCGCGGGAGTCGCTGCACGGGGCCGAGGCCGGGTCGATTCCGCCGTGCGTGTGGCTGGGGGAGCTCACCGAGGCGGAGGCCCGGCGGGCCCGGTCGCGCGCCGGGATCCCCGAGGGCGCGCTCGCGGCTGCCGACGCGCGGCATCCGCTGGTGCTGCGGTTGCTCTGCGAGGTGCGGGCCGCACTGCCGGACGCGCCCGCCGGGCAGCTCGACCGGGACGACGTGTTCGCCGCCTACCTCGACCTCATGTGCCTGCGCGTCGCGGTCCGGCTCGCCGCGGCGAACGGGCTGCGGGGCACCGCCGTACGGCGGCTCGCCGCCCGGGTCTCCGGACAGGTGCACGAGGCCGCGCGGCGCTGTCTGGGCCCGGGGCAGGGCGAACTGGACCGCGAGTCCTTCGAAGCCGTCTTCCCGTGGGGTCCCGCGCCGGGAGGCCACCTCGCCGGCATCACCGGCTGGGCCTCCGCCGTGCTCACCGAGGGCCTCCTCGTCCCGGCCGGCAACGGCTACCGCTTCGCCCACGAGGAACTCGCCGACTGGATCCAGGGCACCCATCTGGATCTGGACGCGGCCCTGCATGCCCTGGTCCACCGGAGGCGCGCCGCAGCGGACCCGCGGGACCGTTGGGCGTCCGGGCCGGGCCCGTCGGCGCGGGAGGCGGACCCGGCCTTCGAGGCGACCGGGGCCCCGCGCGCGACTGCGGCGCTGGGCTCCCCGATGCCGTCGACCCCGGGAGCGAGCGGCCCCGTGGAAGCAGCCGGCCCGCGCCGGCGGCGAACCCGACGCGCCCGGCCGGCGTCCCCGGCCTCGCCCGATTTCTCCGCTCCCTCCTCCCACCCCCTCCCCGTGCCCCGGCACCGCATCGGCCCCGTCGTCGAGACCCTGCGCCTGCTGGCCCGTCAACAGGGCACCGCAGAGCTGGCCCTGCGCCTGACGGATCTGCTGCATGCCGCGGACGACCTGCTTCCCCAGACGCCCGGCCCGCTCGATGACCCCGCCTGGTGGGCCACCCATCTCTGTGCCGACGTCCTGCTCCGCGTGCCCGACGCGACGCCTTACGTCGGGGTGCTGCGACTGCTCGCCGAGCGGATCGTGCGGTGGCGGAGCCAAGGCAGGGGTGTACCGGGGGAGTTCGGGCCGGCGTTCTGGGAGGCGGTGGCCCTGCCGGAGGGGGAGCGGTTCGGCCTGCTGCGGCAGCTGGTCGTCGCGGACGAGGCACCACGTGCGGCGGAACCGGGCGGCGCCGGTATGCCCCGGGTCCCCGAACCTCGTACACCGGAAGCGCCCGCCGCCACCGCCCCTACCGGAGAGTCCACGGCCCCCCGCTACCTGGACGCCGTGGCGCGCCTGCTCTGCGCCCGCCCCGCCGCCGTACAACCCCACCTCACCCGGTGGTTCCACGACGAGCGCCCGCTTCCCGCGACGCCGCACGCGACCGTGGCGACGGCCGCGCAGGCCCTGCTGTACGCCCATCGGCGGCGGGCCCTGGACGACCTGGCCGAGGCGCTGGTGGACAGTGCGCACCGGCGGGGCGACGAGCTGCTCGGCGTGCTCGCCGAGGAGGAACCGTCGGCGGTGTGCCGGGCGGTGGACCGCTGGGCGCACGACGAGCGGCCGGCCCGGCGGGTGGCGGCGGTCGCCTACGGGGTGCGGGCCGCGCCGTTCGTGCGGACCGGGGCCGACCGCGAGCTGCTGCGCTACGCGGCGCTCGCCCTGCTGGCCCGCCCCGCCGACTGCACCCTGCACGGCGGCGCGCTCGGTCTCCTCGTACGGGATCCGCTCACGCGCGCCCGGTATCTGCCGCAGGCCCTGGAGCGCTTCACGGCCGGCGACTCGCGGCTGCCCCCGAGCGCACTGGTCGCCGCGCTCACCTCCCACCCGGAGCCGGTGCTCGCCGCGTTCCGGGCCAGGCTGCGGCAGCCCGGCCCCGACACCGGCGAGCTACTGCGCACGCTCGCCGACGTCACCACGCCCGCCCTCGCCCGCCAGATCGCGGCGTTGGTGAGGGAAGCCGTGGAGCTGCGCCCCGAGGCCGCCGCGCACGTGGCCGCGTACGTGGACCGGCGCCTCGCCCATGGGCCCGCCGCGCGCACACAGCTCTTCCCGCTGGTCAGCGGCCTGCTGGACGGCTGCCCCTGGCCGGTGCGGGCGGCGCTCGCGGAGGTCCTCGCGGCGCCGGACAGCCGCGCGTCGGGACCGCTGCGCCGCGAGCTGCTGGATCTGCTGCTCGCGCACGAGCGGGATCCGGCCGTCCTGGACACCCTCCTGAGGGCCGCCGCGGACGGCGCGGACCGCAGGGCCGAGGCGTTCACCCGCGAGCTGGTGCACCGCGCGGGACTCCTCCTGGTCCGCACCCCGGCCGGGGCCACCGGCTTCGACCGGGGCCTCGTCGACCTGGCCCGCCGCGTCCCGGGCTTCGCCGCCCTGGTGGCCCGCTGGCTCACCGGCGCTCCCGGCGAGTGGGCCGGGGTGGTCGGCCCGAGCACCCGCCGCATGATCGAGAACCTGGCCGGGCTGCGGGTCCCCGCCTGACCCGGGCCCCTCGGCATTGCGCGATGCGTCACAGCTCGATGCCGATGCAAGCCGAGCGCACGCGGCATGGCACCCTTAGAGCTGCGAATGAGGCAATCACGGACACGGGTTCGACAAGGAGCGGTCACAGTGCAGCGCTGGCGTGGCTTGGAGGACATCCCCGAGGACTGGGGGCGCAGCGTCGTCACCATCGGTTCCTACGACGGGGTGCACCGCGGGCACCAGCTGATCATCCGGCACGCCGTGGACCGCGCCCGTGAGCTCGGCGTGCCCTCCGTCGTGGTCACCTTCGACCCGCACCCCAGCGAGGTCGTGCGCCCCGGCAGCCATCCCCCGCTGCTCGCCCCGCACCACCGCCGCGCCGAGCTGATGGCCGAGCTGGGCGTGGACGCGCTGCTCATCGTCCCCTTCACCACCGAGTTCTCGAAGCTGTCACCCGCCGACTTCGTGGTGAAGGTGCTGGTCGACAAGCTGCACGCCAGGGCCGTCGTCGAGGGCCCCAACTTCCGCTTCGGCCACAAGGCCGCGGGCAACGTCGACTTCCTGCGCGAGCAGGGAGAGACGTACGACTTCGAGGTCGAGGTCGTGGACCTGTATGTGAGCGGTGCGGCCGGGGGCGGCCAGCCCTTCTCCTCGACCCTGACCCGGCGGCTCGTCGCCGAGGGCGATGTCGAGGGCGCGCGCGAGATTCTCGGACGTCCGCACCGAGTCGAGGGCGTCGTCGTCCGCGGCGCCCAGCGCGGCCGTGAACTCGGCTTCCCGACGGCCAACGTGGAGACGCTCCCGCACACGGCCATCCCCGCGGACGGTGTCTACGCCGGCTGGCTGCACGTCGAGGGCGAGGCCATGCCCGCCGCGATCTCCGTCGGCACGAACCCGCAGTTCGACGGCACCGAGCGCACGGTCGAGGCGTACGCCATCGACCGCGTCGGCCTCGATCTGTACGGCCTGCACGTAGCCGTCGACTTCCTCGCCTTCGTCCGTGGCCAGGCCAAGTTCGACTCCATCGAGGCGCTCCTCGAGGCCATCGCGGACGATGTGAAACGGTCGCGGGAGCTGATCGAGGCGTACGAGGCCGACTCCGAGTAATCAGATACGCCGATGGGGGCGGCCGGTGCACGTGAACGCACCGGCCGCCCCCTCGACGTTCACTGAGGGACCGCCGCCCGCGCCCAGTGGCACGCCACCTGCCTCCCGCCGCCCCCGCCGAGCACCTCGAGGTCCTGGCCCCGGCAGGCGTCCGCCACGCCCGCCCGCTCCGCCTCCCCGCTCGCCAGGATCTGGCAGCGGGCGTGGAAGCGGCAGCCGGCAGGGATGCGCGAGGGATCCGGAGGTTCGCCGGTCAGCACGACAGGTTCGCCCGGTGCCTCCGGGAGGACGGACAACAAAGCCTGGGTGTACGGATGTTGAGGCGCCGTCAGGACCTGTTCGACCTCGCCCGTCTCGACGATCCGGCCCAGGTACATCACCGCGACGCGGTCGGCGATGTTCCAGGCCAGGCCCAGGTCGTGGGTCACCACCAGGGCGGACAGGCCGAGTTCGGTGCGCAGGCGCAGCAGCAGGGCGAGGATCTCGCCGCGTACCGACGCGTCCAGCGAGGCCACCGGCTCGTCGGCGACGATCAGCTCGGGCTCCAGGACGAGCGCGCCGGCGATCACCACGCGCTGACGCTGGCCGCCGGACAGCTCGTGCGGATAGCGCAGAAAGAAGCGCTCGGGAGGCCGCAGTCCGGCCCGGGAGAGGGCCTGCGCGACGGCCGCCCGCTCGTCGCCGCCGTACCCGTGGATACGCAGGCCCTCGGCCACCGCGTCGTACACCGTGTGCCGGGGGTTGAGCGAGCCGCTCGGGTCCTGCAGGACCAGCTGGACGCGCTTGCGGTACGCCTTCAGCGCGCGTGAGGAGTAGGCGAGCGGCTTCCCGTCGAACGTGACGCGTCCGCCGGTCGGTGGGACGAGGCCGAGGAGCGAGCGGGCCAGCGTCGTCTTGCCGCAGCCCGACTCGCCCACCAGTGCGACGATTTCGCCGGGCCGGATGTCGAGGTCGACGCCGTCGACGGCGCGGGCCCGGTCGGCGCCGTGGCGGCCGGGGAAGGTGACGTGCAGTCCCTCGGCGCTGAGGAGAGGTGGGGTCGTCATACGGTGCTCCTCGCGTCAGGGACCGGGGCCTCCGCGTGCACACACGCCGCCCAGCGGCCCGCGCCGGCCTCTCGCAGCGCCTGGTCCTGCGTCACACAGGTCTCCAGTGCCACCGGACACCGGGGATGGAACGTACAGCCGGACGGCAGTGCCGACGGATCCGGCGGGTCGCCCGGCAGGCCGCGCGGCGCGAACCGTGATGCCGTGTCGCCGATGCGCGGGAAAGCGGCCGACAGGGCCTTGCCGTAGGGGTGTTGAGCATCCTCGTAGACCTGCCGGGCGGGTCCCTCCTCGACGACGCGGCCCGCGTACATCACCGCGAGCCGGTCACAGGTGTCGGCCAGGACCGCCAGATCGTGGCTGATCATGATGAGGCCCAGCTCCTGCTCGCTGACCAGCTGTTCGATCAGCCGGAGGATCTGGGCCTGGATCATCACGTCGAGCGCCGTGGTCGGTTCGTCGGCGATGACGAGCTGGGGATCACAGGCCAACGCCATCGCGATCATGACGCGTTGGCGCTGGCCGCCGGAGAGTTCATGGGGGTACGCCTCCGCGCGGGCGGAGGGCAGTCCGACCTGTTCGAGCAGCTCGCCGGTCCTCTTCCTGGCGCCCGCCGGGGTCGCCTTCCGGTGCAGCAGGATCGGCTCGGCGATCTGGTCGCCGACGCGGTGCACGGGGTTCAGCGAGTGCATCGCGCCCTGGAAGACGATCGAGGCACCCGCCCAGCGCACCGCCCGCACCCGGCCCCACTTCATGCCCAGCACGTCCTCGCCGTCGAGCAGGATCTCCCCGCTCGTGCGCGTGCCCGCGGGCAGCAGCCGCAGCAGCGCCAGCGCCAGGGTGGACTTGCCGCAGCCGGACTCGCCCGCGATGCCCAGCTTCTGGCCCGCCTCCAGACAGAGGTCCACACCGCGTACGGCGGCCGACCCGCCCGCGTAGGTCACTTCGAGGTTCCTGACCTCCAGCAAGGTCAACGTGCCACTCCCAGCTTGGGGTTGAGGACCGACTCGACCGCACGCCCGCACAGGGTGAACGCCAGCGCGACCACCGCGATCGCGACACCGGGCGGCACCAGGTACCACCACTTGCCCGCACTGACCGCGCCCGCCTCCCGCGCGTCCTGGAGGAGCCCGCCCCAGGACACCACCGTGGGATCGCCAAGGCCGAGGAACGCGAGCGTCGCCTCGGCGAGGATCGCGGAGGAGATGATCAGGGTCGTCTGCGCCAGGACCAGCGGCATCACATTGGGCAGTACATGGCGGGACATGATGTGCCAGTGGCCGCCGCCGAGCGCCTTGGACCGCTCGATGTACGGCCGCGACTCCACGGCGAGGGTCTGCGCCCGCACCAGCCGGGCCGTCGTCGGCCAGGTCGTGACGCCGATCGCCAGGATGATCGTGCCGAGCGAGCGGGACATCACGGTCGCCAGCGCGATCGCGAGGACCAGCGTCGGCATGACCAGGAACCAGTCCGTGATCCGCATCATCACGGTCGCGTACCAGCCGCGGAAGTGTCCCGCCGTGATCCCGATCAGCGCGCCGATCGCGACCGACAGCACCGCCGCGAGCAGCCCGACCAGCAGCGAGACCCGGGCACCCCACACCACCAGCCCGAGCAGATTGCGTCCGAACTGGTCCGTCCCCAGCGGGAATGCGGAGCTCGGACTCTCCATCGGATCGCCGGGCGCGTTCGTCACGCTCTGCACGTCGGAGCCGACGGTCAGCGGAGCGGTCAGCGCGATCAGCGCGAACAGGGCGAGGGCGGCCAGCCCGAAGACGCCGGCCCGGTGGGTGCGGTACTGCTTCCAGAAACGGGCGGCGGAGTGGCGGCGGCGCTGCCAGGCGAGCGCGCGCGGGCTCTTCGCGGTCACCGGCGCGGACGTCTCGGCTGCGGTGGATTCGGTTGTCATCGGCCCACCCGTGGATCCAGTAGCGGATAGATCAGATCGGCCAACGTGTTCATCACGATCACCGCCGCCGCGAAGACGAAGAACAGCCCCTGCACCAGCGGCAGATCGGGCACGCTCAGCGCCTGGTAGAAGAGTCCGCCGAGCCCCGGCCAGGAGAAGACGGTCTCGACCAGGATCACGCCGGCGACCGTCCGGCCGAGGTTGATGAAGATCAGCGTGACCGTCGGCAGCAGCGCGTTCGGCACGGCATGCCGACGTCGTACGAGATCGTCCCGCAGGCCTTTCGCCCTGGCCGTCGTCAGATAGTCGCTGCCCATCTCGTCGAGCAGCGCCGAGCGCGTCACGAGCAGCGTCTGCCCGTACTCGACCGCGACCAGCGTCACCACCGGCAGGATCAGATGGTGAGCGACGTCGATGACGTACGCGAAGCCCTCCTTGCCCCCCGACTCCATGCCGCCCGTCGGGAAGAGGCCGGGGATCGGGCCGATGCCCACCGAGAAGACGATGATGAGCAGCAGGCCCAGCCAGAACGAGGGGATCGAATAAAGGGTGAGCGCCAGACCGGTGTTGAGCCGGTCGCTCGTCCCGCCGCTGCGCCACGCGGAGCGTGTGCCGATGAAGATGCCGAGCGCGGTGTAGAGGACGAACGCCGTGCCGGTGAGCAGCAGGGTGTTCGGCAGCGCCTCGGTGATCTTGTCGATGACGGGGGCGCGGAACTGGTACGAGGTGCCGAGATCGCCGCTCAGCGCCTTGCCGCAGTAGTCGGTGAACTGCTCCCACATCGGCAGGTCGAGCCCGAATTCCTTGCGGTAGTTGGCGAGTTGCTCGGCGGACACCTGACGGCCGCCGGTCATGTACTTGACCGGGTCGCCGGGGATGAGACGGAAGAGGAAGAAGCTGGTGACGAGAACGGCGAGCAGGGAGACGGCCGCGCCGCCCAACTTGCCCGCCACATATCGCAGATACGCGGTCCGGGTACGCGCCCTCGGCCCGCGGACCGACGGCCCCGCCTCGGCGGGACCGTCGGTCACCTCGACCAGCGAGGGTGTTGCCTCAGCGGTCATGAACTACTCATTCGCTCGTACGTTCATGGAGTGCCCTTGGAACGGGGTGGGCGCTACTCACGGTCCTCGGCCGTCGAGCGGCGCCGCATCGCGAAGAACAACCCGGCGCCCGCGAGGACGACAACGCCCGTGACGATGCCGATGATGACGCCCGTCGAACTCGAACCGTCGGAGGACGCACCGGAGGAGCCCGCCGGAACCGCCGACCACCAGCTCCAGTAGCCGTCCTGGCCGTAGATGTTGCCCGCGGCCTTCGGCATCGTCTCGATCGACTTGATCTGGTCGGTGCGATAGGCCTCGACCGCGTTCGGGTACGCCATGACGTTCATGTACCCGGTGTCGTACAGCCGCGACTCCATCTGCTTGACGAGGTCCGTCCGCTTGGCGGTGTCGTACTCGGCGAGCTGCTGGTCGTACAAGTCGTCGTACTTCTTGTCGCAGATGAAGTTGTCGGTGGCGCCGGTGTCCTTGGGGGTGGCGGGCAGGGCCGCGCAGGTGTGGATCGACAGGACGAAGTCGGGGTCGGGGTTGACGGACCAGCCGTCGAAGGCGAGGTCGTACTTGCCCGCCAGCCACGGGTCGGTCACGTTGTCCAGGCAGTTGAGGGTGACATCGATCCCGAGCTTGCCGAACCACTCCTTCAGGTACTGTCCGACCGCCTTGTCGTTCGGGTCGGTGGCGTGGCACAGGATCCGGTAGTTGATCGGCTTGCCGTTCTTCTCGACGCGCTTGCCGTCGCTGTTCTTCTTGTAGCCCGCCTGGTCGAGGAGTTGGGCCGCCTTCGCCGGGTCGTACGACAGCTCCTGGCTCGCCGAGGGCTTCCAGAAGTACGTCGAGAAGCGCGGCGGGATGTATCCCTCGCCCTTCACGGCGTGGCCCTGGAACACCTTGTCGATGAGCGTGTCCCGGTCGATCGCCATGAACAGCGCCTGGCGGACCTTCTGGTTGAGCAGCGACTCCGCGCCGTCACCGAAGTGCTTCCCGTTCTTGGCCTGGGCGCCGGGGTTGGTGGCCAGGGCGTAGAAGCGGCGGCCGGGGGCGTCGTTGACCTTGACGTTCGGCTCGCTCTTCAGCGCGGCCGACTGTGCCGGCGTCAGACCGGAGACGAACGACACCTCGCCCTTGCGCAGGGCCGCGACGGCCGCGTCACCGTCCTTGTAGTACTTGAAGACCAGCTCGTCGAACTTGGGCGCGCCGCGCCAGAAGCTCTTGTTGGGCTTCAGGCGTACGTAGCTGTCTGCCTTGTAGTCGGTGAGGACGAACGGCCCGTTCCCGACGATGGGGAAGCTCTTGTCGTTGTTGAACTTCGAGAAGTCCTTGACCTTCTCCCACACATGCTTGGGCACGATCGGCACATCGAGGGCGGCCATCGTGGCCTGCGGCTTCTTCAGCTCGATGACGAGCTTGGTGGCGCTGGGGGCGGTGACCTTCCTGAAGTTGGCGACGAAGCTGCCGTTGGCCGTGGCCGCGCCCTCGTCGGTCATCATCTTGTTGAACGTCCACGCCGCGTCCTCGGCGGTCGCCTGCTGCCCGTCCGACCACTTGGAGTTGGAGCGGATCGTGTAGGTCCAGGTCAGCTTGTCCGCGGACGGTTCCCACTTGGTGGCCAGGCCCGGGACCGCGTGGTTGTCCGCGGGGTCGTAGTTGGTCAGGTACTCGTACATGAGCCGGTGAACGCTCGTACTGACCAGGCGACTGGCGAGGAACGGACTCAGCGAGTCGACGCTCTGCGCGACCGCGACGGTGAGGACCTTCTTGCCCTCCTTGGCCTCGGCCTGCTGCGGTGCCGGGTTGAGCGGGGTCGCGAGACCGGCGGTGAGGGTGAGCGCGGCGGCGCCTGCGGCGGCGATGAGCCGGGGGCGCAGACGCCCTCTGTGGTGCTGATCGTGTGTGTTCATGGGTCGGTGACCTCGCGTCATCGCTTGCACAGAGATGGCTGGTTGAACGACTTGATCGGGGGACGCCGGCGGGGTTGATGTGTGTGTCTATCAGCGGCGGTCTCCGCGCGTCAACGGCACATGAACCCCATGTGGCCTGCGGAAATAACGAGTTGACGCGCATTTTTCGCTCATTGGTTCAGACCGGTGAAGCCCCCCTGGTGACGGCCTGACGGCTCGAAACGTCCCTGGACACGCGAAGAGCCCGCACCGTACGTGAACGGTGCGGGCCCTGGCGGGAATGGGCCCCCGGAAGGGGCCGATCGGGTTACTGCTGAGGGGGAGCGGGCGGGGGCGGGGTCTGGCCCTGGCCGTGATTCGGCTGGAAGGGCTGGCCCGGCTGGAACGGTTGGCCGGGCTGGGGATGTTGGGGCTGCTGGGGGTATGCCTGGCCGGGCTGCGGATAGGGCTGGCCCGGCTGCGGGTAGGGATGTGCGGGCTGTCCGGGCTGGGGATACGGCTGTCCGGGCTGCTGGGGCTGCGACTGCTGCGGGGCCTGACCCGGAACGGGCTGTCCGGGAACGTACTGACCCGGCATCGGCGGGGCGGCCACCGGCGGCGGGTTGCCGTCGTTCGTCCACAGCCCGTGTGACTGCTGGTGCCGTGCGATGTCCTCGGCCACCATCGCCGAGAGGTTGAAGTACGCCTCCCGCACCTTGGGCCGCATCATGTCGAGATCGACCTCGGCGCCCGCGGC
>NZ_JBEZKJ010000107.1:0-25363 GCF_040651675.1 Streptomyces sp. NPDC048415
GCCCGCAGCATGTCCGCTGCGGGCCCTCCGGCGTTCGTACGACTTCGTACGTGGTGTGTGCGTACGACTGAGCGTGCGTCTACACGTCGTCGCGGCGGAGCGACGGCTTCAGGTCCTTCAGGCGGCCCAGCAGGCCGTTCACGAACGAGGGCGACTCGTCCGTGGAGAACTCCTTCGCCAGCTGCACCGCCTCGTCGAGGACCACGGCGTCCGGGGTCTCGTCGACCCAGATCAGCTCGTAGGCACCGAGGCGCAGGATGTTGCGGTCGACGACCGGCATCCTGTCCAGCGTCCAGTCGACGGCGTACGTCGCGATGAGCTCGTCGATCCGCCGCACCTTGGTGGCGTAGCCCTCGACCAGCTGCATCGTGTACTCGCTGACCGGCGGCTGCCGGGTGTCGGTCCGGGAGTGCCGGATCCAGTCCGCGAGGACCGTCAGGACGTCCACGCCGCGCTGGTCGCCCTCGAAGAGAATCTGGAAGGCGCGCTTGCGGGCCGTGTTGCGGGCAGCCACGGTTAGCTGTTCACCCGGCCGAGGTAGTCGCTCGTGCGGGTGTCGACCTTGATCTTCTCACCGGTGGTGATGAAGAGCGGGACCTGGATCTGGTGGCCGGTCTCCAGGGTGGCGGGCTTGGTGCCACCGGTGGAGCGGTCGCCCTGGACGCCCGGCTCGGTCTCCTGGATGACGAGCTCGACGGCGGCCGGCAGCTCCACGAAGAGCACCTCGCCCTCGTGCTGCGCCACGGTGGCGGTGAAGCCCTCGATCAGGAAGTTGGCGGCGTCACCGACGGACTTGCGGTCGACCATGAGCTGGTCGTACGTGTCCATGTCCATGAAGACGAAGTACTCGCCGTCCATGTACGAGAACTGCATGTCGCGCTTGTCGATCGTGGCCGTCTCGACCTTGACGCCGGCGTTGAACGTCTTGTCGACGACCTTGCCGGAGAGCACGTTCTTCAGCTTGGTGCGCACGAAGGCCGGGCCCTTGCCGGGCTTGACGTGCTGGAACTCGACGACGGACCAGAGCTGGCCCCCGTCGAGCTTGAGCACCAGGCCGTTCTTGAGGTCGTTCGTGGAAGCCACGGTTGCGGAATCTCCTGGACTGACGTGGACGACCCCGGCGCACGCGCGTAGCTCGAAAAAGCTAGAGCGCGAGCAGCTCCTTGGTCGTGATGGTGAGTAGCTCGGGTCCGCCGTCCGCCTCAGGGCGTACGACGAGCGTGTCATCGATCCGGACACCGCCCCGGCCCGGGAGGTGGACCCCCGGTTCGACGGTGACCGGCACGCAAGCGTCCAGTTTACCCATGGCCGCGGGGGCCAGCTGCGGGTCCTCGTCGATTTCGAGCCCGACACCGTGCCCGGTCAGCGGTGGAAGGCCTTCCGCATACCCCGCGGAGTCCAGTACCTGGCGTGCCGCGCGGTCCACGTCACGGAAGGCGGCGCCGGGTGCCAGCGCCTCCCGTCCGGCGCGCTGGGCGGCGAAGACGAGGTCGTACAGCTCGATCTGCCAGTCGGCGGGCGAGGTGCCGATCACGAATGTGCGGCCGATCTCGCAGCGGTAGCCGCGATAGGTCGCGCCCAGACAGACGGAGAGGAAATCGCCCTCCTCGACGCGCCGGTCCGTGGGGCGGTGGCCGCGCCGCCCCGAGTGCGGGCCGGTGCCGACCGAGGTCGCGAAGGCGGGGCCGTCCGCGCCGTGGTCGACGAGGCGCCGCTCCAGCTCCAGGGCGAGATGGCGTTCGGTGCGGCCGACGAGGATCGATTCGAGCAGCTCGCCCAGTGCCTGGTCGGCGATCTCGGCGCCGATCCGCAGACAGGAGATCTCCTCCTCGTCCTTGATCACCCGCAGCTGTTCCACCGCGCCGCCCAGGTCGGCCAGGCGCAGTCGCGGAGCCACCGAGCCGATGGCGCGGTGCCGGGACACGGTCAGATGGTGTTCCTCGACCGCGAGGGAATCGGCGCCCTGGCCGGTGGCGACATCGGCGGCGGCGACGGCCGGGTCACCGCCGGCCCGGGGCAGCACCTGCATACGCAGCGCCTCGTCGGGGCGTCCTTCCTCGGCCTCGCCGCTCGGCGGGCCACCGCACAGCAGCAGATCCTCGCCCCTGCCCAGCAGGAGCACGGCGCCGCTCGGGGCCGCGCCGGCGAGATACCTCACATTGGCCGGCCGGGTCACCAGCGCCGTCGCGCTGCCGCCCGCCGTCCAGCGCTCCCTCAGCCGCGCTCTGCGGACCGCGTACACCTCTGACATGAACCGAGCGTACGAGCGATGGCCGAATGTCGCCGGTTCAGAGGGGCCGGACGTGTGGCCGTCCTAAGACCTGTCCAGTCGTCACGGTGGAGGAAAGCAGTGGCGCCACCTGCGGTGCCGGTGGGCGGGGTGAGGGGGTCCCGCTCGAGCGAAGCCGAGAGTGGGCGAGCGTGCGGCTGCGGGGCGGAGGAGGGAATCGACGCGATGGGGCCCCCGCGCGAGCGAAACCGAGCGGGGGAGTCGGCGACCGACGACAACGCCGCGGATGCGCGTACCACCCCCGCGTCTCCGCCGTGATCGGCCGGACAGGTCCTAGGGATTCACCACTGCGGCGGGCTGGCGATCGAGCGGGCGAGTACGTCGTCCAGGACGCGGGCCGTGGCCGGTACGTCGAGCTGCGAGTTGTCGATGATGGGGAGCCCGGAGCCGTACCACCCGGCCATCCGGCCGTGGATGTGGGCGACTTCCTCGTCGGTGAGGCGGCGGTTTCCGGACCGCTCGGCGTTGCGCTCCAGGACGATTTCCAGCCCCGGCAGGAGCACGACCGGCAGCAGCCCGGGGCCGACGTGCCGCTTCCAGCCGCCGAGGCCGACGACCGGGCGGTCGGGGAAGACGGCGTCGTCGAGGATGCACGAGATGCCGTTGGCCAGGAAGTTCCGCGCGGAGAACCCGCAGGTGCGGCGGGCCAGGCGGTACTGCGCCTCAGAATGATCGTTCCACCCGGACTGCGGATCGGCGAAGCCCGAGCGCACCCATTCGCGTACGTCGTCGAGGCTGATGTGAGCGGTGGGGACCCGGCGGGTGTCCGCCCAGTACTTGGCGACGCTGGTCTTCCCGGCGCCCGCGGGGCCGATGAGCAGCACCGCGAGCGTGGTGGCCGTGGGGTCGGGGGTGCCCGCGGCGGGCGGCGGCGACGGCATGGCCACCGGGCCGCCCGGGGGAAGCTGCACATGGCCGGTCGTGTCCGGCGCGGGAGGCACGGGGGCGTGGTGGGCGGGCTGCGCGGGAGCGTGGTGCGCGGGCACGTGCTGCGGCGGGGCCTGGGTGGGGGGAACCCCGGGAGGCACGGGTGCTCCGGCGAATCCCGGAGCGGGTGCGGGACCCGGGTGTCCCGGCTGCTGTCCGGCAGGCGACCAGCCGGCGGCCGGTCCGTGCCCCGGCTGGTGGGGCGGCGGCAGCGGAGCCCCCACTGCGTGCTGCATCCGGTGCCACTCCGTCTCGTGTCTTTTCGCTCGTCCGCCTCCGGGGCGCCCAAGTCGGTGTCGAGAGCGCGACCGTGCTCAGCCCTTCGGGCCTGCGCGCGGTCGACCTCTCGCCTCCGACGCGCTCCTCGGCTTACTCGCGGCAGGCAATTGGCGCTGGCGGACAGGGGCTCGATCCCCGTCCGCTACCGAACGGTACCTTCCCCGGCCGCTGTTGTGTGAACGGCCGGGGAAGGTGCGAAGTGCCCGTGGGTGAGGGGCAAAACGGGCCGAGTGGGGGCCCGTTGGGCGTTACTCCCCCACCTCGCCGTAGTCCGTCACTCCCCGACTTCGCCGTACGCGGCGAGGAGCACGGCCGGGTCCGGACCCTCGAGGACCGTCGGCTTGGCGAGGCCGTCGAGGACGATGAAGCGCAGCAGGTCGCCCCGGGACTTCTTGTCGACCTTCATGTTCTCCAGGAGCTTGGGCCACTGGTCGTAGCGGTAGCTCAGCGGGAGGCCGACGGACTCCAGGATGGTGCGGTGGCGGTCGGCGGTCGCGTCGTCCAACCGGCCGGCGAGGCGCCCGAGTTCGGCGGCGAAGTGCATGCCGACGGCAACGGCGGCGCCGTGCCGCCACTTGTAGCGCTCGTTCTTCTCGATGGCGTGCGCGAGAGTGTGCCCGTAGTTGAGGATCTCGCGCAGCCCCGACTCCTTGAGGTCGCCGGAGACGACCTCGGCCTTGACCTTGATGGAGCGCTCGATCAGCTCGGCGGTGTGCGGGCCCGCGGGCGTACGGGCCGCCTCCGGGTCGGCCTCGATGAGCTCCAGGATCACCGGGTCGGCGATGAAACCGGCCTTGATGACCTCCGCGAGCCCGGAGACGAAGTCGTTGACCGGCAGCGAGTCGAGCGCGGCCAAGTCGCACAGCACGCCCGCGGGCGGGTGGAAGGAGCCGACGAGGTTCTTTCCCTCGGCGGTGTTGATGCCGGTCTTGCCGCCGACCGCAGCGTCCACCATGGCCAGCACGGTGGTGGGGATGGCGATCCAGCGCACCCCGCGCAGCCAGGTCGCCGCGACGAATCCGGCCAGGTCGGTGGTGGCGCCGCCGCCGACGCCGACGATGACGTCGGTGCGGGTGAAGCCGGACTGGCCCAGCGCCTTCCAGCAGTACGCGGCGACCTCGGCGGTCTTGGCTTCCTCCGCGTTGGGCACCTGGATGGCGACAGCCTCGAAGCCCTGTCCTGCGAGGTCGGCACGGAGTGCCTCGCCGGTCTCGGCGAGCGCCTCCGGGTGGATGACCGCGACACGCTTGACCTTGTCGCCGATCAACGTGCCCAGCTCACCGAGGAGTTGACGGCCGACCAGGACCTCGTAGGGGTCGGTGCCCGCCGTGCCGCCGACCTGGATACGGGTCACTGCCTCGCTCATGCTTCCTTCAACTCCAGTGCGTCGAGGACCGCTTGGGCGACCTCTTCGGGGGTGCGGCCGTCGGTGGGGACGACCGCGCGGGCGACTTCGGTGTACAGATGGCGGCGCGCCTCCATCAGGTCGCGCCACTGCCGGCGCGGGTTGACGGCGAGCAGTGGCCGGGCCGCGTTGAGGCCGGTGCGCTTGACCGCCTCCTCGACGTCCATCGAGAGGTAGACGACCTGGTGCCCGGCGAGCAGCACTCGCGTGTCCGCGTCGAGGATCGCGCCGCCGCCGAGCGCCAGCACCCCGTCGTGCTCGGCCAGCGCCCGGTCGACCGCCCGCTTCTCGATCGCGCGGAAGACCGGCTCACCCTCGTCGACGAAGATGTCGGCGATGGTGCGTCCCTGCTCGGCCACGATGTCGTCGTCCGTGTCCCGGTAGGCGCAGCCGAGTCGCTCGGCGACCAGCGCGCCCACCGTGGACTTGCCGACCCCCATCGGGCCGACGAGGACGATCTGCGGAACGGTCACCGGATGGCCAGGTGCTCGAGGTACGACCGCACGTTGCGGCGGGTCTCCGGGACGCTGTCGCCGCCGAACTTCTCGGCCACCGCGTCCGCCAGGACGAGAGCGACCATGGCCTCGGCGACGATGCCCGCGGCCGGGACCGCGCACACGTCGGAGCGCTGGTGGTGGGCCTTGGCGGCCTCGCCGGTGGCCACGTCGATAGTGGCCAGCGCGCGCGGCACGGTCGCGATCGGCTTCATCGCGGCGCGGACGCGCAGCAGCTCACCGGTGGTCAGACCGCCCTCGGTGCCGCCGGAGTGGCCGGAGGTGCGCCTGATGCCGTCCGCGGTGTGGACGATCTCGTCGTGCGCCTTGGAGCCCGGCACCCGGGCCAGGTCGAAGCCGTCGCCGACCTCGACACCCTTGATGGCCTGGATGCCCATGAGCGCGGCGGCGAGCCGGGCGTCGAGGCGCCGGTCCCAGTGCACATGCGAGCCGAGGCCCACCGGCACGCCGTACGCGAGCACCTCGACCACGCCGCCGAGCGTGTCGCCGTCCTTGTGGGCCTGGTCGATCTCCGCGACCATCGCCTTCGAGGCGTCGGCGTCGAGGCAGCGCACCGGGTCGGCGTCCAGCTTCTCGACGTCCGAGGGCTTCGGGTAGACCCCGTACGGCGCCTTCGCGGCGGCCAGCTCGACGACGTGCGAGACGATCTCGATCCCGGCCGTCTCCTTCAGGTACGACCGGGCCACCGCGCCCAGCGCCACCCGGGCCGCGGTCTCCCGGGCGGAGGCGCGCTCCAGGATCGGCCGCGCCTCGTCGAAGCCGTACTTCTGCATGCCCGCGAGGTCGGCGTGGCCGGGCCGGGGCCGGGTCAGCGGGGCGTTGCGTGCGACGTCGGCGAGGATCTCCGGGGCGACCGGGTCGGCCGCCATGACCTGCTCCCACTTGGGCCACTCGGTATTGCCCACCATGATCGCGACCGGGGAGCCCATGGTGAGGCCGTGGCGTACGCCGCCGAGGAAGGTGACCTCGTCGCGCTCGAACTTCATCCGGGCACCACGTCCATAGCCCAGGCGCCGCCGGGCAAGGTGGTCCGCCACCATGTCCGTGGTGATCGGCACGCCGGCGGGAAGGCCCTCCAGCGTCGCGACAAGTGCGGGACCGTGGGACTCCCCGGCGGTCAGCCAGCGCAACCTGCTCAACGGTGCTCCTCATGCTCGCGCCCTGGTACTGCTGCTGCGTACGCGCGTCCTCGCGTACGGCGACGGCGCGACCGGGTGCGCGGCCCTGGCCCGCCACCTCCGATCCTCCCATGTCCGGGCCCGCGACTCGGCCTCAGGTCCATCAGGCGGACGCAACCTCGTCAGGTCGCGCGGGCCCGTGTCGCCCTCCGGTGTCACGCCATCCGTGCCGCCGCGCTCTTGATCGCCTCGCGGATGCGGAAGTACGTGCCGCAGCGGCAGACGTTCGCGATCTCGTCGATGTCGGCGTCCGTAGGGTTCTTCGTCCTCTTCAGCAGGGCGACCGCGGCCATGATCTGGCCGGGTTGGCAGTAGCCGCACTGGGCCACGTCCTGATCCAGCCAGGCCTCCTGAACGGGGTGCAGCCGGTCCCCGTCCGCGAGCCCCTCGATGGTGGTGACCTCGCGTCCCGCTGCCTCGGCGACGGGCACCACGCAGGGACGGACGGCTTCGCCGTCGAGGTGGCTGGTGCAGGCCTTGCAGACGTCGATTCCGCAGCCGTACTTGGGGCCGCGGACGCCGAGCAGGTCGCGCAGCGCCCAGAGCAGGGGCAGGTCGTCGGGGGCGTCGACGGTGACGGTCTTCCCGTTGACGGTGAAGGTGTGGAAGGGCATGGCGGCTCGTGCTCCTGAGGCGAGAGGTCAGCGCGGGAAGGGGGTGAAGTCGACGTCGAAGTTCACGGGGAAGCTGCGCGGCTTGGTGCCGGTGGCCCGCGCGTAGGCGTTGGCGATGGCGCCGACCGCCGCCGGGACACCGAGCTCGCCCGCGCCACCGGGTTCGTGGTCCGTCGGCAGCACGAAGATCCGTACGTCCTTCGGGGAGTCCTTCTGGCGCGCGTAGTGGAACTGCGAGTAGCTGCCTTCCAGCGGCAGCCCCTTGTCGATGTGGAGTCCGGCCCGCAGCGTGGTGGAGATCGCGTCCGTGAGCCCGCCGAGCAGCTGCGCTTCCAGTCCGCGCGGATTGATCGGCCGCCCCACGTCCGCCGCGATGACGGCCTTGGTCACCCTCGGCTTTTTGGGATCGGTGGCGTCGATCTCGACCAGACAGGCCGTGCACGACTTGTACTCGTCGTGGAAGCCGACGCCCTGGGCCCAGCCGGAGGGCAGGCTGCGCCCCCAGTCGCCCTCCTCGGCGACCTTGTCGAGGACGGCGCGCTGCCGGTCGGTCTTGAGGAAGGACCGCCGGAAGGCCACCGGATCCTGGGCGAGCCGCGCCGCCAGCTCGTCCACGATGATCTCCTCGGCACCCCGTGTGTTGGCCGAGTACACCGAACGCCATGACCCGGTGTGCATCTTCAACGGCACTTCGGTGAGCGCCTGGGTCGTGACTCCGAAGTCGTACGGGGACTTCACGGTGGTCAGGAACAGGGTCTGGGCGAAGGTCGCGTTGCCGAGACCGCTGGGCAGACCGGCCGCCGCGGCGGTGACCGCGTCACCCAGACCGTGGCGGAAGTCGGTCTCCACGGCCGCGACCTGGTGGACGAAGGTGAGCACCTGCCCGGCCGCATACGTGGCGCGGATCCGATGGTGGGTCGCGGGACGCATCCGGCCGTGCCGCATGTCGTCGATGCGCGACCACATCAGCCGCACCGGGCGACCACTCTTCTTGGACACCACGGCCGCTTCCAGGGCCGCGTCGTAGAAGAGCCGGCGCCCGAACGAGCCGCCCGACTGCACCACATGGACCTTGACCTTGCCGACCGGCAGCCCGACGGCCCGCGCGATGGCCGCCTGGGCGACGATCGGCGACTTCATGCCCGACCAGATCTCGGCCCCGTCCGCCCGTACGTCGGCCACGGCGGAGTTGGTCTCCATCGGCGCGTGGCTCGCGAACGCGAAGTCGAACTCGGCGTCCACCTTCTTGACCAGCAGCCCGAGCAGGTCCAGGGAGGGTGTCGCCGCCTTCAGCCGGGCTCGGATGTCCTCGTCCGAGAGCGCGTCGACCGTGCCGCCGCCCCAGGTGACGTCCAGGGCGTTCTTAGCGTTGAGGGCCTGGCCGAAGGTCTCGGCGATCACCGCAACGCCGGTGTCGATGGTGACCACGTCGAGGACGCCGGGCATGGCGCGTACGACGCTCTCGTTGTTCACCGACTTGACGGTGCCGTTGAGGGTCGGCGGGCGGCGCACCATACAGGGCTTGGCACCGGGGACGTCGAGGTCGAGCGTGTACGCCTGCCCGCCGGTGACCAGGGCTCTGGCGTCGATGCGGGAGGTGGGGGTGCCGACGAGGGTGTGCTCGGACTCCTTCTTGGGCGTGACGGTCAGCGAGCCCAGGTCGAGGGAGGCGGCGGACGCCGACAGGCTGCCGTAGGAGGCGGTCCGGCCGTCCGGTGCGGTGACCGTCCCTTGGCGGACCGTCAACTCACTTGCCTTGAGGCCCCATTGCCGGGCGGCCGCGCCCACCATTCGAGCCCGCGCGGCCGCCGCCGTGTGCCGTACGGGGTCGTACAGGGAACGGATGGAGTTGGAGCTGCCGGTCAACTGGTTGAACAGCAACTCGGGCCGGGCGTCCTCCAGTTGGATACGCACCTGATCGAGCGGCGTGTCCAGCTCCTCGGCCACCAGCATGGCCACCGCAGTGGTCAGCCCCTGCCCGACCTCCTCGCGCGGCAGCCGGAAGTGGACGGTGCCGTCCTCGTCGACGCTCAGGACGAGCATGCCCGCCGTGGGCTTGCCCGCCAGGATCAGCAGATCGCCGAGGTCGACCAGATCGGCCGGCGCGGGTGGAGTGGGTATCGCCGCCTCCGCGAGGCCCGGCTCGAAGGCGTCGAGACCGATCCTGGTCGCGACGGCCAAGGTGGGCGCGGCCACCAGGTAGCTGAGAAACCTGCGCCTGGCGTGTCCAGTCATGGGAGCTCCGTTCACGCGCCCGCCGCCGTCGCCGGGCCGTCCGGAGATCATTACCGGAGGTAAGTCCAAGGTTCAAGAGTGCGGGCACGATCCCCGCGTCGACTGCGCTACCGAGCCGCGAGCGCGTGCTCGCCCGCCGTGCGCATGGCGTCGAGCGGCGCGGGCGAACGTCCGGTCATCTGCTCGACCTGGAGTACCGCCTGGTGCACCAGCAGGTCGAGTCCGCTGACCACGGCACCGCCGTACGCGGACCAGCGCGCCGCGAGATCGGTCGGCCAGGGGTCGTACAACACGTCGAACAGCGTGGCGGGCCGCTCCGGGACGGAGGCCGCCAGCGCGTCCGTCGCGCCCGCCGGGGTCGTGGCGATCACGAGCGGTGCCCGCAGCGCCTGTTCGGCGTCCGCCCAGTCCTCGGTCCGCACCTCGATGTCCAGTCGCTCGCCCCACTGCCGCATCTCGGCGGCGCGCGCCTGGCTGCGGACGTACGCGACGACCTCGCCGGTGCAGACCCGCGCCAGCGCGGCCAGCGCGGACGACGCGGTGGCGCCCGCGCCGAGGACGGCGGCGGACTCGACCTCCTCGATCCCCCGCTCTCGCAGGGCGGCGACCATCCCGGGAATGTCCGTGTTGTCGCCGACGCGCCGCCCGTCCTCCTTGAACACCACCGTGTTGACCGCCTCGACGGAGGCGGCCGTGTCGGTGATCTCGTCGACCAGCGGAATGACGGCCCGCTTGAGCGGCATGGTCAACGACAGCCCCGCCCACTCCGGCCCGAGCTCCGCGAGGAACCCGGGCAGCGCCTCCTCGTCGACCTCGAAACGGTCGTACGACCACTCACTGAGGCCGAGCGCCCCGTACGCGGCGCGGTGCAGCACCGGGGAGAGGGAATGCGCGATCGGGGAACCGAGCACTGCGGCTCGGCGGGCGTCAGTTGGCCGAGCTGTCATTGAACTTTTCCTTGAGGGCCTGGAACTCGGCGTACGTCTTGGCGAACTCGGTGTTGCTCTGACCATCCGTCGCCACGAAATAGATCCAGCCGTCGCTCGTCGGGTTGAGCGCCGCCTTCAACGCGTCATCGCCGGGGTTGCCGATCGGACCGGGAGGCAGACCCTTCTGCGTGTACGTGTTGTACGGGTCCTTGTTGCTGTTGATCTCGGACTCGCTGATGTGGATCTTACTTTGGCCCTTGAGGTAGTTGAAGGTCGAGTCGAACTGGAGAAGCCGATTGGTCTCGGTGTTGTCGGTCTTCAGGCGGTTGTAGACGACCTCGGCCATCTTGCGGAAGTCGTCGTGCGTCTTGCCTTCCGCCTGGACGAGGCTCGCGACCGTGATGACCTGCAACGGGCTGTCCAGGTTGAGAGCCTTGGCCTTCGCCTTGAGATCCAACGCCTCGTACTTCTGTGCGGCCTGGGCCACCATTTTCTTCAGTACGTCCTCGGGCTTCATGCCCTTGGCGGCGGGATACGTGGCCGGGTAGAGGAATCCTTCCAGCGGGTCCTTGACATACCTGTTGGTGTTCGCCCAGGCCGGGAGTCCCAGGCTCTTGTATTCCTTCTTGGCGACCTTGTTGGTGGTGCCGCTGGGCAGTTCGAGTTTCTTGTCGATCCTCGTGTAGACCTGGGAGTTGCGCAGCCCTGGGGCAACAACCACGTTGGCCTGGCTCTTGGGATCAAGCATCAATTTGACGGCACTTGCGGCCGACATCTGCTTCTTCAGCAGATAGGCGCCCGCCTGGATCCTGTCCCCGTAGGGGTTCTGCTTCTGCGCGGACACAAAGGCGACGACGCTCTTGACGACGTCCTTTTCCTTCAGCGCCTGACCGATCGCGTACCCGCCCGCCCCCGAGGGAATCTCGACCGTCACCTGTCCCGCGCCACCACCCGCGTAGTCCGGCGCCGGGCCGTAACGATTCTGGTAGAACTGGTACCCGAAATATCCGACTCCGCCGAGCCCGCCTCCGATGACCAGCACGACCACCAGGCAGGCGCAGCCATTGCGACGCTTCTTGGCCTTGCCGCCGCCCTTGCCGCGGCGGTCGCCGCGGGCGCGGCCGGCCTTCGGATCGTCGTCGAAGTCGTCGTCATCGTCGCCGCCCCCGGCGAAGAAGGCATGTTCACCCTGGTCAGGCCCGGGATCCCAGTCCGTCTTCGGCTCCGGTTCGGCGCGTCGGCGGGCGGGCGGCTCGGGCGGCGGGTAGGCGTCGGGGGTGCCGTAGTGGTCGGGCTGCTCACCGCTGTACTGGCCGCCGTACGGGTCGGCCGGATCGGCGGGGTACGGGACCTGGGGGTGCGCCCCGGTGTTCCAGCCGCCGTCGTTGTACTGCTGCTGCCCCTGACCGCCGTACTGCTGCTGGCCATGACCGCCGTACTGCTGCTGGCCCAGACCGCCGTAGTGCTGTTGCCCCTGGTCGCCGTATTGCTGCTGACCTTGGCCGTTGTACTGCTGCTGCATCTGGTCCGCGTACTGCGGGTGCCCTTGCCCGGGGAACTGCTGCCGGCCCTGGCCGTTGTACTGCTGCTGCCCCTGGTCCTGGTAGTGCTGTTGACCCTGGTCCTGATAGTGCTGCTGTTGGCCCTGGTCGTAGCCGCCCTGGTGGCCCGTGCCCCAGTCGCCGTGCTGCGGCTGCTGCTGTTGCGGCTGCTGCGGATAGTGCTGCGGCTGGCCGCCGTAGGAGGACTGGCCGTCGGCGGCCTGCCCTTCCCATCCGCCGTCCCCGTACAACGGGTCCTCCGGATTCCACGGTTCGGAGCCTGGGCCCCGGCCATACTCAGTCATCGATCCCCTACGAGCCGCGAGGCGGCGGCTGCCGGCGCTTGCGGCACAGCTCCCGTCCGCCTCTTTGCTGTGCGGCGGCTGTTCGAACGCCACCGCATCGCGCGGAACGTTACCGTATCGCGATCAGATGACCACTTCGACGCCCTCGCCCGGAGATTTACCTGACACCCGTTCGGATTCCAAAGCCTGCTGCAGAATGATGACGGCGGCCGCCTGGTCGATGACGGAGCGGCCCTTCTTGGACTTCACGCCGGAGGCGCGCAGACCCTGACTGGCCGTCACTGTCGTCATCCTCTCGTCCACGAGCCTCACCGGTACGGGGACGATCCCCCGGGCGAGTTCCTGGGCGAACGCGCGGACCTTGACCGCGGCAGGGCCCTCGCCCCCCTTGAGGGAGCGAGGGAGCCCGACGACGACCTCGATCGGCTCGTACTCCTCGACGAGCTGCTTCAGCCGGCGGTGAGCGGCCGGGATGTCACGCCCCGGGACCGTCTCCACCGGTGTCGCCAGGATCCCGTCGGGGTCGCACGAGGCGACCCCGATGCGGGCGTCCCCGACGTCGATCGCGAGCCGACGTCCTCTGCGCATCTTCTTGGCCGTTTCTTACTTGGCGGTCTCGGCGACGAGGCGCTCGACCGCGTCGACGGCCTCGCCGATGGCGGCCGGGTTCTGGCCGCCGCCCTGGGCGACGTCCGGCTTGCCGCCACCGCCGCCGCCGAGGGTCTTGGCGGCCGTACGGACCAGGTCACCGGCCTTGAGGCCGCGCTCGCGGGCGGCCTCGTTGGTGGCGATGACCGTCAGCGGCTTGCCATTGACGGTCGTGAACAGGGCGACCACGGCGGCGCGTCCGCCCTGGATGCGGCCACGCACGTCGAGGACCAGCTTGCGCAGGTCGTCGGCGGTCGTGCCGTCCGGGACCTGGCCGGTGACCAGGGCGAGACCGCGGACGTCCTTGGCGGACTCGACGAGACCGGCGGCGGCCTGCAGGACCTTCTCCGCGCGGAACTTCTCGATCTCCTTCTCGGCGTCCTTCAGCTTGCCGAGCATGGCGGAGACCTTCTCCGGAAGCTCTTCGGGACGGCCCTTGACCAGCTCCTGGAGCTGGGCGACGACCGTGTGCTCGCGGGCGAGGAAGTTGTAGGCGTCGACACCGACCAGAGCCTCGATGCGGCGCACACCGGAGCCGATCGACGACTCGCCGAGCAGCTTGACCAGGCCGAGCTGGGCGGTGTTGTGCACGTGCGTGCCGCCGCACAGCTCCTTGGAGAAGTCGCCGATCGTCACGACGCGGACACGCTCGCCGTACTTCTCGCCGAACTCGGCGATGGCGCCCTGCTTCTTGGCCTCGTCGATGCTCATGATCTCGGCCTGGACGTCCAGGTCGCGGGCGAGCACCTCGTTGATCTGCTGCTCGACGTCGGTCATCACGGCCGTGGGCACCGCCGACGGGGAGCCGAAGTCGAAGCGGAAGCGGCCTGGCTGGTTCTCGGAACCGGCCTGGGCGGCCGTCGGGCCGAGGGCGTCCCGCAGGGCCTGGTGGGTGAGGTGGGTGGCCGAGTGGGCGCGGGCGATGGCCTTGCGACGGCGTACGTCGATGACGGCCTGGGCCTTGGCTCCGACGGTCACCTCGCCGACCTGGACGACGCCCTTGTGGACGTACACACCCGGGACCGGCTTCTGGCAGTCGCGGACCTCGACGATGGCACCGGTGTCCAGCTTGATCCGCCCGGTGTCGCCGATCTGGCCGCCGCCCTCGGCGTAGAACGGGGTGCGGTCGAGGACGATCTCGACCTCGTCGCCCTCGGTGGCGGCGGGCGAGGACACGCCGTCGACGAGGATGCCGACAATCGTCGACTCCCCGTCGGTGCGGTCGTAGCCGATGAAGTCGGTCTCGCCGGCGGCGTCGGCGATCTCGCGGTAGGCGCCGAGGTCGGCGTGGCCGGTCTTCTTGGCCCGGGCGTCGGCCTTGGCCTTGTCCCGCTGTTCCTTCATCAGACGGCGGAAGCCGTCCTCGTCCACGGAGAGGCCCTGTTCGGCGGCCATCTCCAGGGTGAGGTCGATCGGGAAGCCCCAGGTGTCGTGGAGCAGGAAGGCCTTGTCGCCGGGGAGGACCCCGCCGCCGGCGGACTTGGTCTCGGTGATGGCGGTGTCGAGGATGTTCGTGCCGGCCTTCAGGGTCTTGAGGAAGGCGGCCTCCTCGGCGAGGGCGACGGTCTCGATGCGCTTGCGCTCGGTGATCAGCTCCGGGTACTGCTGCCCCATCATGTCGATGACGACGTCGATGAGCTCCTGGACCACCGGGCCGGTGGCGCCGAGCAGGCGCATGTTGCGGATGGCGCGGCGCATGATGCGGCGCAGCACATAGCCGCGGCCCTCGTTGCCCGGCGTGACGCCGTCGCCGATGAGCATCACGGACGTGCGGATGTGGTCGGTGACGACGCGCAGCGAGACGTCCGAGCCGTGGGCGGTGCCGTACTCGACGCCGGTCAGCTCGGTGGCCTTCTTGATGACGGCCATGGAGGTGTCGATCTCGTACATGTTCTGCACACCCTGCAGAATCATGGCGAGGCGTTCCATGCCGAGGCCGGTGTCGATGTTCTTGCTGGGCAGCTCGCCGAGGATCTCGAAGTCCTCCTTGGAGGTGCCCTCGCCGCGCTCGTACTGCATGAAGACCAGGTTCCAGATCTCCACGTACCGCTCGTCGTTGACGGCCGGGCCGCCCTCGACGCCGAACTCGGGGCCGCGGTCGTAGTTGATCTCGGAACAGGGGCCGCACGGACCCGGTACGCCCATGGACCAGTAGTTGTCCTTCTTGCCGAGGCGCTGGATGCGCTCGGCGGGGACGCCGATCTTGTCGCGCCAGATGGCCTCGGCCTCGTCGTCCTCCAGGTAGACCGTGATCCACAGGCGCTCCGGGTCGAGCCCGTAACCACCCTTGTCCTGGGGCGAGGTGAGCAGCTCCCAGGCGTAGGTGATGGCGCCTTCCTTGAAGTAGTCGCCGAAGGAGAAATTGCCGCACATCTGGAAGAAGGTGCCGTGCCGGGTGGTCTTGCCGACCTCTTCGATGTCGGGGGTGCGCACGCACTTCTGCACGCTCGTGGCGCGCGCGTAGGGCGGCTTGACCTCACCGAGGAAGTACGGCTTGAAGGGGACCATGCCCGCGTTGACCAGGAGCAGAGTCGGGTCGTCCGCGATGAGCGACGCCGAAGGCACGACGGTGTGACCGCGCTCCTCGAAGAAGCTCAACCAGCGGCGACGAATCTCGGCCGACTCCATCAGTGGTCCTCATTCCGGTTGTACGAGTACGTCGACCTCTCGACGTACTTCGGGTCGTTGCGGTTCTCGATGGCGGCGTGCCGCCGCGGCGCGGGGAGTTCGGGGTCCTCGTTGAGCCCGAGGACCTCGCCGAGTTCGGCCTCCCGCTGGGCCATGCCGTCGCGGACGTCGAGCGCGAAGTCCTTGAGCCGGTGGCCCGCCTCGATCGCCTTGTTCGCGGCCTGTGCCGCGAGGCTTTCGGGGGTCAGCTGCCTGAGCTTGCGGTTGACCTTGGTGGTGGCCCACACACCCGCGGCTGCGCCGGCGGTGAACCAGAACGTACGGCGGAACATCGCTGCGTCAGTCCTTCTTCCGCTTTCCCCGTCGCGCGGACGGGACGGTGCGGCCCACGATCACGGTACGCCGGGACGCCTTGTCGGGCACATTCTCTCGACGGCCTCCGATGGCCCGGCGCACGCCGTAGCCGAACGCCGCGACCTTGACCAGGGGGCCGCCGAAGGTGGAGGCGACGGTGGTCGACAGCGCCGACGCGTTCGACGTGACCTCCTGGACGTCCGACGCGATGGCGTCGACCCGGTCGATCTGCGTCTGTGCGGAGCGCACCGCCGCGGAGGCGTCTGCCAGGAGCGGGACGGCCTGGTCGGTCACGTCCGCGACGAGCTTGGTGGTCGCCCTGAGCGTCTGGGCCAGCCTCGCCAGCGCGACGGCGAGGAAGGAGACCAGGATCGCCCAGAAGACGGCCACCAGGATCCCGGCCACCTCTCCACCGGACACTGTTGCACCCGCTCCCTGACTGCGTGCCTGAACATCGAAAAGTCGTCCCCCGAGCCTATCGCGCCGGGGCCGCCGCTCCGTACCGCATTAATGCCTCCCGGGACCGGACTTGCCCGAAGCGATTGTACGGAGTGCTTACGGGTCAGTACGCTCCGTATCCCATGCAGCGTTCTCACCGCTCCCGGCGCTCCGATCCTCCGGTGCCGGGCAATCTGCCCCTGGAACTCGACGCGTTCGTGGGGCGCTCGGCCGAACTTACCCGGCTGGCCGAGGCGCTGGAGACGGCCCGGCTGGTCACCGTGACGGGCATGGGAGGCGTCGGGAAGTCGCGGTTCGCGGCGCGCGCGGCGGCGGGGACGGACGTATGTGACGGGGCGTGGCGGGTGGAGCTGGCCACGGTGCACGATCCGGGCCTCGTCGAGTACGCGGTCGTCGAGGCCCTCGGGCTGACGGACCAGACGTCCCGGCCGCCCCGTCAGGTGCTGCTTGACCATCTCGCCGAGCGCCAACTGCTGCTTGTCCTGGACGGGTTCGAGCATTTGGTGGAGGCGTGCGCCTCGCTGGTGGGTGCGCTGCTGCGGCGCGCGCCCGGGTTGCGGGTGCTCGCCGTGGGCAGGCGGCCCCTGGATGTCGAGGGAGAGCGGCTGTTCCCGCTGGCACCCCTGGCCGAGGCGGAGGCGGTGGAGCTGTTCGCTGACCGGGCGGCGGCGCGCGTTCCGGAGTTCACGCTGCACGACGGCAACCGCTCCGACGTACGGGAGGTGTGCCGGCGCCTCGACGGGATCCCGCTCGCCGTGGAGCTGGCGGTGGGGCGGCTGGGCGCGCTCTCCCCCGGGCAGCTGCTCTCCCGGCTCGAGGACCGGTTCCGGCTGCTGACCGGCGGTGGGCGCGACGCGCTGCCCCGGCACCAGACGCTGCGGACGGCCATCGGCTGGAGTCATGAGCTGTGCACACCCGAGGAGCGGCTGCTGTGGTCGCGCCTGTCGGTGTTCGCGGGGCAGTTGGATCTGGAGGCCGCCGAGTACGTGTGCGGCGGTGAGGGGCTGCACGCCGACGACGTCCTCGACGTGCTGGGCGAGCTCCTCGCGCAGTCCGTGCTGTCCCGCCAGGAGACCGCGGCGGGCGTGCGCTATCGGATGCTGGACACCGTCCGGGCGTACGGCGCGGACTGGCTGGAGGCGGCCGGCGACGCGGAGCGGCTGCGCCGCCGCCACCGCGACTGGTACATGGGCCTCGCCACCTGGTGCGAGCTGGACTGGTTCTCGCCCCGGCAGGGCGAGGTCGCCGCGCGCGTGGAGACAGAGCTGCCGAATCTGCGCCGCGCCCTCGATCACTGTCTGACCGAGCAGGGCGAGGCGCATCTGGGCCAGTACCTGGCGGGCACGCTGTGGTTCTACTGGGTCGGCTGCGGCCGGCTCTCGGAGGGACGGCACTGGCTGGAGCGCAGCATCGAGCTCGACGGTGATCGTGACCAGTCGCGCCTGAAGGCGCTGTGGGTGCTCGGCTATGTGGCGGTCCTCCAGGGCGACACGGTGCCCGCGCTGTCCGCGCTTCAGGAGTGCCGTGAGGAGGCGGAACGCAGCGGCGACGCCATCGCGGTCGCGTACGCCGAGCACCGGACCGGCTGTCTGGCCCTGGTCACGGACGACATGGCGCGCGCGGAAGCCCTGCTGCGTTCGGCGCTGGACCGCTATCACGAGATCGGCGAGCTCAACAGCAATGTGCTGATGGGCCAGGTCGAGCTGGCGATGACGCTGGCGTTCCAGGGCGATCTGCCGGGCGCGGTGCGGCTGTGTGAGGACGTCCGCCAAGTCTGCGAGGACCACGGCGAGCGCTGGGCGCTGGCGTACGCGCTGTACGTCCTGGCCTACGAGGCCCTGACCGACGGCGATACGGCGCGGACCCGGGTCCTGCTGACGGAATGCCTCGCTATCGCGCACACCTTCCGCGATCTGCTCGGCACGGTCCTCGCGATCGAGCTGCTGGCGCTGGTCACGGCGGTGGAGGGCGATCCGGCCGAGGCCGCGGTGCTGCAAGGAGCGGCGTCCGGGATGTGGCCGTCGGTGGGTCTACCGCTGTTCGGCTCGGCGTACTACAACGCGCCGCACGAGCGGTGCGAGGCCCTGGCCCGGGATCGGCTGGGCGAGGTGCGGTACGAGGAGTGCGTACGGGCTGGAGCCCGGCTCGGCCAGGACACCTCGGTGGCCCGGGCGCTGGGGCGGACCGGGGAGGCGCCGCTCGGCGCGGTGCCCTCGCCGCGCAGGCTGCCCCCGGACACGCGGAAGCCCGCCGCCTCGCCCACCCCGAAGGGCGGCGAGACGACGGGCTGACGCGCGGGTGGTGCTACGTGTGCTGAGAAGTGATCAGCGGGCGTAGTACTCGACGACGAGCTGCTCGTCGCAGATCACCGGGATCTCCTTGCGGTTCGGCTCGCGGTCCAGGCGGAACGCCAGGGCGCCGAGGTTCACCTGGAGGTAGCGCGGGGTCTCGCCGTCGGGGGCGAAGCCACCGGCGCGGGAGACCTCGAACAGCGTCTTGCTGCGGCTGCGCTCGCGGACCATCACGACGTCGTCGGGCTTGACGCGGAAGGACGGCTTGTCGACCTTCTGGCCGTTGACCTCGATGTGGCCGTGGACGACCATCTGGCGGGCCTGGTAGATCGTGCGGGCGATGCCCGAACGCAGGACCAGCGCGTCAAGACGACGCTCCAGCTCGATGATCAGGGCCTCACCGGTCTTGCCCTGGACCTTGGAGGCACGCTCGTAGGCGCGGACGAGCTGGCGCTCGGACACGTCGTACTGCGCGCGCAGACGCTGCTTCTCGAGCAGACGGACCTTGTAGTCCGAGTTCTGCTTGCGGCCGCGGCCGTGCTCGCCCGGCGGGTAGGGGCGGGCCTCGAAGTACTTGACGGCCTTCGGGGTCAGCGCGATGCCGAGGGCACGCGACTTCTTGACCTTGGGGCGGGACTGATTCGCCACTGTCTTTTTCTCTTTCCTGGTTTTCGGCTCACCAGAGTTAAGGGAGGTCGCATCCGCAGCCCGGGAAACCCTCCCCGTCCGTGGACGGGGCGGGCAGCCGCTCCTGGGTCTGGGCACATACGTGCAGCACGCGAGTGGCCCACCGACCGGTCCCGGGATTCCGGGTGGTGGTGGGCTGCCCGCGACACCTTCGACGGTGCGCGACGCTCCTGGAATCCCCCCGTGGAGGCGGGGGCTCCGGCTGGATGTCCCGTTCTGGTGGTGCCGACCGGAGCCGGACACGGGACGCAGCGCTTCGGGTCATCTTACAGGGCGGTCAGGACCGCCCTCGACCGAGGTGCTTCCTCGTCCATTCGACCGCGTCCGCGTACCGGGCCTCGGCGCCGTGGCGGGTCGGCGTGTAGTACTCCCGGTCCTTGAGCTCCTCCGGGGCGTACTGCTGGGCGGCGATGCCCTCGGGCAGGTCGTGCGGATACACATACCCCTGGGCGTGGCCCAGCTTGGCCGCGCCCTTGTAGTGCCCGTCGCGCAGGTGCGGCGGCACAGGCCCCGCGTGGCCCTTGCGTACGTCTTCCATGGCGGCGCCGATCGCCATGGTCGCCGAGTTGGACTTGGGGGCCAGGGCGAGGGCGATGGTGGCGTGGCTGAGGGTGAGCGCGGCCTCCGGGAAGCCGATCATGGCGACGGCCTGGGCGGCGGCGACGGCTATGGACAGCGCGTTCGGATCGGCGAGGCCGATGTCCTCGCTGGCGGAGATCATCAGCCGGCGGGCGATGAAGCGGGGATCCTCGCCGGCCTCGATCATGCGGGCCAGATAGTGCAGGGCGGCGTCGACGTCGGAGCCGCGGATGGACTTGATCAAGGCGCTCGCCACGTCGTAGTGCTGGTCGCCGTCGCGGTCGTATTTCACGGCGGCGCGGTCGACGGTCTCCTCCAGGGTCTGGAGGCTGATCTCCGCCTCGCCCTTGTCGAGCGCGGCGCCGGCCGCGGCCTCCAGGGCGGTCAGGGCACGGCGGGCGTCGCCGCCCGCGATGCGGAGCAGATGCTCCTCGGTGTCCTCGGGGAGGGTGACGGCTTCCTTGAGGCCGCGCTCGTCGGTGAGCGCGCGCTTGACGAGGCCGCGCAGGTCGTCGTCCGTGAGCGGTTCGAGGGTGAGGAGCAGGGAGCGGGACAGGAGGGGGGAGATCACCGAGAAGTACGGGTTCTCGGTAGTCGCCGCGATCAGCGTCACCCAGCGGTTCTCGACGGCCGGGAGCAGGGAGTCCTGCTGGGCCTTGCTGAAGCGGTGGATCTCGTCGAGGAAGAGGACGGTCTCCTTGCCGAAGCCTCCGGTGGCGCGGCGTGCTCCGTCGATCACGGCGCGTACTTCCTTGACGCCCGCGGTGATCGCGGACAGCTCCACGAAGCGCTTGTTGGTGGCCTTGGAGACGACATAGGCGAGGGTCGTCTTGCCGGTGCCGGGCGGGCCCCAGAGGATCACCGAGGACGGTCCGGCCGGGCCGCCGCTCCCCTCGCCCACGAGTCGGCGCAGAGGCGAGCCCGGGTTCAGCAGATGCCGCTGGCCCACGACCTCATCCAGGGTGCGCGGGCGCATCCGTACCGCCAGGGGACTGGCGGTCGGGTCCTTCTCCTGGCGTTCTTCCGCTGCGGCGGTGAAAAGGTCGGGCTCCACGCACAAAACCCTATGTCAAGCCACTGACAACGCGGACTGCCGTCGTCAGCTGGTCCAGAAGTCCCACCAGCGGGTCAGGACCAGCATGCCGATGATGCCGATGTGCAGCACCGGCAGGACCCAGGTGAACTCGCCGAAGAAGCTCTTCAGCCAGCGCGGGGCGGGCAGGAAGTTGTTGCGGATGTTGGCCGAGGTCACGTACCAGAACATGGTGATCGTGGCGACCCAGGCCAGAGAGCACCACAGACAGAGCGAGTTGATCCGGTACAGCGACTGGAACTGGAGCCAGGTGCAGAATCCGACGCCGAAGAGCGTGCCCGCGTTGAAGGTCAGCCAGTACCAGCGCGGGAAGGTGGCCCGGGCGAGCAGGCTCATGCCGACGCAGATGACGATGCCATAGGCGACGAGGCCCAGCATGGGGTTGGGGAAGCCGAAGGCCGAGGCCTGGTCGCTCTTCATGATGTTGCCGCAGGAGACGACCGGGTTCAGGCTGCACCCGGGCACGAAGTTCGGGTTTTCCAGCAGCTTGAACTTGTCGATCGTGATGACCCACGCGGCAAGGAGACCGGCCGCACCGGTGATCACCAGCAGCAGGGCGAGCCCACGACTGCCGCCGACCGTCCGGGGAGCGGCGGCGCGTTCCTGGTCGGTCGAGACGTCCTTGACTGTCGTCTTGCTCATCACGCCGTTTCCGTAGCTTCGAAGGGGCCTTCGGGCACGGTCATTGTGCCGCACGCGCACTCGTGTCCACCGTTCGATGGACATAAGGAGGTACGCACGGTCGTCCCGGAAGGTTCGGTTTCGTAAGAGGCTTCTCGCCATGACAGCACACGAGGATCAACTCGCGGTGGACGTACGGGGGCTGCGCAAGCAGTACGGGGACGTGACCGCCGTCGACGGCATCGATCTGGGCATCCGGCAGGGCGAGGTGTTCGGCCTGCTCGGGCCGAACGGCGCGGGCAAGAGCACCACGGTGGAGATCCTCCAGGGCAACCGCGGCCGGGACGCGGGCGAGGTCCGCGTGCTGGGCGCGGATCCGGCGACGGGCACGCGCGCGTGGCGCTCGCGGGTCGGCATCGTCTGGCAGGACGAATCAGCTCCCGCCGAGTTGACGGTACGCGAGACCGTGCGGCATTTAGCCCGCTATTACCCGAAACCTCGCGACCCCGAGGAAGTCATCGGCCTGGTGGGTCTTCAGGAGAAGGCGGGCAGCCGGATCAAGGCGCTCTCGGGCGGGCAGCGCAGGCGGCTGGACGTGGCGCTCGGCGTGATCGGCGACCCCGAGCTGCTGCTCCTGGACGAGCCGACGACCGGCTTCGATCCGGCCGCGCGGCGGCAGTTCTGGGACCTGATCCGGAAGCTGGCCGACGAGGGCACGACGATCCTGCTCACCACCCATTACCTGGAAGAGGCGGAAGCGCTCGCGCACCGGCTGGCGGTCATGGCGAAGGGCCGGGTCGTCGCCGAGGGCGAGCCGTCCGCGCTGCGGGGGCGCTTCGGCACGGAGGCCACGGTCGAGTGGACGGAGCCGGACGGCACCCCGCGCGGCGAGCGCACGGACACCCCCACCCGGACGGTCGCCGAGCTGACGCGCCGCTTCGACGGGGAGATCCCCGGGCTGCGGGTGAGCCGCCCCACCTTGGAGGACGTCTATCTGCGACTGACCGGACAGGAGGACGCGCGATGACCACCACCGCCGTACGCATGGGCAGTGAGACCTTCTCCGGCAGGCTGCCCGGAGCCTGGGAACTCGGGCTGCGACGGGGCGCCCTGGAGATCAAGCAGTTCTTCCGCCAGCGCGACCAGGTGGTGTTCACCTTCGCCTTCCCGGTCGTCTTCCTCTTCCTGTTCGCGTCGATCTTCAGCGACGACGTGAAGGGCGCCGGCATCACCGCCTCCCAGCTGTACGTGCCCGCGATGATGGCCGCGGGCATCATGTCCACCAGCTTCCAGTCGCTCGGCATCTCGATCGCGATCGAACGGGACGAGAGGGTGCTGCGCCGGCTGCGCGGCACACCGATGCCACCGGCCGCGTACTTCCTCGGCAAGATCTGGCTGGTTTTGGTGACCGGCCTCCTGGAAACGGCGATCCTGCTCGTCGTCGGTACGACCCTCTACGACGTGGATCTGCCCTCGGGCATCGGCAAGTGGGCGGACTTCGCCTGGATCTTCGTTCTCGGCCTCACGGCCTGTGCCCTGCTCGGCATCGCGATCAGCTCGCTCCCCAAGTCGGGCAAGAGCGCCACGTCGGTGGTCGTCCTGCCCTTCCTGGTGCTGCAGTTCATCTCCGGGGTGTACATCGCCATCGACACGATCCCGGACTGGATGCTCAACATCGGCGCGCTGTTCCCGCTGAAGTGGATGTGCCAGGGTCTGCGCGGGGTCTTCCTGCCCGACTCCGCGAAGGTCCTCGAACAGGCGGGCGGCTGGGAGTTCGGGCGGATCGCCCTGGTGCTCGGGGCGTGGTGCGTCGGAGGATTGCTGCTGTGTCTGCTGACCTTCCGCTGGAAGAACCGTCGAGACGGATGACCGATCAGGGCGGCGCGAAGAGCGCGTACACCTGGGACAACTCGTTCCGGCTCTGGGACTCGTACTTCGCGATCGTGTGGGCGGCCACCCTGGTGTTCGTGCTCGGCACGGGACATCCGGGGTGGCACCTTCGGGTCATCGCGGCCGCGCTTCTCGTCCTGCTGATTCCCTGGTACGTGGCGGTCGGGCGACCCGTCCTCAGCGGCGACCCGCCCGACGAGCGGCGTGCCCTCGGCTACCTCACGGGGGCGATGGTGCTGTTCCTGCCGTCGGGGATCCTCGTCGGCGAGACGCGGCTGATGACCTTCGCGCTCGTCCCCCAGTGCTTCATGGCGTTGCGCCTGCGCTGGGCCCTGGCGACCGTGACGGCCATCAACGTCGCGCCGGTGGCGGGCTGGGCACTGCTGTGGTGGCCGAGCGGCCAGGACGTCTTCTTCAACTCGGTCTTCGCCGTGGTCACCCTCGTCTTCTCGGCGGCACTCGGCAGCTGGACCGTCCGGATCATCGAGCAGAGCCAGGAACGGGCCGCGCTGATCGCCGAGTTGGACACCAGTCGCCATGAGCTCTCCCGGCTCTCGAGCGCGCACGGAGCGCTCGCCGAACGGGAGCGCTTCTCCCGGGAGATCCACGACACCCTCGCACAGGGGTTCACCAGCCTGCTGATGCTGGTCCAGGCCGTCGAGGCCGAACTCGACCACGACCTGCCGCAGGCCCGCCGCCATCTGGCACTGATGACCGAGACGGCACGGCAGAACCTCGCCGAGGCGCGGGCCCTGGTCGCCGGGGGCGCGCCCGCCGACCTCGACGGCGCCTCGCTGCCCGACGCCCTGCGCCGGCTCGCCGCCCGCCATGACGCGACGGTCGACGTGACCGGTCCGGCGCGCGCGCTGCCCGCCGGATCCGAGGTGGTGGCCCTGCGCTCCTGCCAGGAAGCGCTGGCCAACGCCCGCAAACACGCGGGCAGTCCGGCCGCCGTAAGCATCGCCCTGGCGTACACCGACGAGGCGCTCACCGTGTCCGTACGCGACGACGGCTGCGGCTTCGACCCCGCCGCGCCGGTCGGCGGCTACGGTCTGGCGGGGCTGCGTGCCCGGGCCGCCGAGGTGGGCGGCACCGCCCAGGTGCGCAGTACGCCGGGCGACGGCACGATCATCACGGTGTGCCTGCCCATCCCCAGGAGTGACCAGTGATCCGGATCATCCTCGCCGACGACCATCCCGTCGTACGCGAAGGGCTGCGCGCGATGCTCAGCGCCGAGCCCGACCTCGATGTGATCGCCGACGCGTCCAGCGGGCCGCAGGCCGAGGCGCTGGCCGCCGAACTCCGGCCGGACATCGTGCTGATGGACCTGCGGATGCCGGGCGGCGGAGGCGTCGACGCGATCGTCCGGATGACGGAGGCGGGGCTGTCGTGCCGGGTCGTCGTGCTGACGACGTACGAGACGGACCGGGACATTTTGCGGGCCGTGGAGGCGGGGGCGGCGGGGTATCTCCTGAAGGACTTGCCGCGGGGGGAACTCGCGGAAGCGGTGCGGGCGGCGGCCCGCGGGGAGACCGTCCTCGCGCCGTCCGTCGCCGCCCGTCTTGTCGACCAGCTGCGGACGAAGCCGGAGCGACCGCGGTTGTCCGAGCGGGAGACGGCCGTGCTTCGGCTGGTCGCCGAGGGCTGCACCAACGCCGAGATCGGCCGTCGCCTGTTCATCGGCGAGTCCACCGTGAAGACCCATCTCCTGCGGGCCTTCGGGAAGCTGGGGGTGGACGACCGGACGGCGGCGGTGACCAGTGCGATGAGGTTCGGCTTGCTGGAGTGAGGTCCCTCCCTCGGGCCTCCGCCTCCCGAACGCCGGAGGGCTTCTTAGCCCGTCCGGCGTTTGAGGACGAGCGCGAAGCGCGACAGGGGGGTCTGGGGGGCGAAGC
>NZ_JBEZKJ010000108.1:0-25237 GCF_040651675.1 Streptomyces sp. NPDC048415
GTCGTCCCGCCCCGCTTGCGCCGGGCGGGACGACCGATCCGCTGGCAGACGGGGCGATCCTACGTCCTGTCCTGATCGGCGACGAAGGACGCCATCCAGGCCAGTGCCGAGTTCCAGTTGAGCGCGTTCTCGTTGGTCGACCAGGACTGAATGTCGTCGATGTAGCAGAACTGACCGACGCAGCCTTCGAGTTTCCCTTGGGCGTAGGGGTCCTGCAGACTCGAGTTGGCGCCTCCCGCGAGCGTGCCCTTCGGAGGACTGGGCAAGCTGGGATCGAGTTCATGGGCGTACCAGCGGCTGTGCTGATTGTGCGAGCTGACTTCGCCGTACCCGGTCACGTAGGACTGGTTCAGCGCGTTGCGGCCGAGAATGTAGTCGACGCTTTCCACGGCGGCGTTGCGGTACGCGCTCTTGCCGCTGATGTCGTAGGCGCTCGCGATGACCACCGCGTTGTTGAGGATCTGGGCGTTGGAGCCCCAGTCGTACGTGGTGTTGTCCGGCGCGTACGGCATCCCGTACGGCTGGCCGTTGAGGGCGGCGAGGTACTTGTCGGCGCCCGTGGTCACGGACTGGCGGACCTTGTCCCGTCCGGGCAGCTTGCTCGGGACCGTCGCCAGGTCGAGTCGGCCCGGCACCGCGGTCCTGGCCCAGTCGAAGCCCAGGCTGCCGAAGAGGTCGGCGGTGTGCAGGGGCGAGGCGAGGACGTAGTCGGCGAACTGCCTTTCACCTGTGGTGAGGTACAGCTCCGCGGCGGCCCAGTAGAACTCGTCGGTCGCGTTGTCGTCGTAGTAGGCGCCGCCGCCGATAGCGTCGGTGTCGGAGGGATACATCTGCGGATGGGCCGTCGCGGCGGCCCACGCCGTCTTGGCTGCCTTGAGTGCCCTGGCCGCGAAGGCGGGGTCGTAGTGCCGGTATAGGCGGGCCGCCTGCGCGGCAGTCGCGGCGAGGTTGAGGGTGGCCTGGGTCGTCGGCCTGTGCAGTTCGCGTTTCTGCGGATCCTGGCTCGGCAGCAGCGGCAGGCCCGTCCACTGCTCGTCGTGGATCTTGCTGTGGACCATGCCGGCGAGCGGTTTGTCGGCCGGTACTTGCATTTTCAGCATGAACTCGAGTTCCCAGCGGGCCTCGTCCAGGATGTCCGGCACCTTGTTGCCGCTCTCGGGAATGGCCAGCGTGCCGTCCCCCAGCTTGGTCGGCTCACCGGTGCGCGCCAGGTGCGAGCGCTCGTACTCGCTCAGCAGCTGCCAGGTGGCGATGCCGCCGTTGATCACGTACTTGCCGTGGTCGCCGGCGTCGTACCAGCCGCCGGTGACGTCCAGCGAATAGTCGCAAGTCCCGGGCTGACAGGGGACGTTGGAGTCCCCCGTGTTCGGAGCGACGTTCACGTGGCCCGCCGGCCTGGCGTACCCCGGTCGCAGTGAGTCGAGGATCTCGATTCCGCTGCGCTGGGTGTAGTAGTACTTCAACGCGTCGGCTCTCAACTGCTCATAGGCGTTGGCGTCGATGTCGAAGGGGCGGCTGGTCTCACCGTCGGCGACGAGCGTGAGGTCCTTGCCGTGGGTGCGGTACGAGCTGAAGTCGATCGTCTGGACGTTCTGTCCGGAGGAGGCGTCGATACCGCGCGGTACGGTCTGCCCGCGGGCGACGGTCGTTCCCCCGGCGTTCTTCAACTGCCAGGGCAGCTTCTCGGTGGAGCCGGTGACGAGGGTGGCGTTCTTGGGGCCACCGGGCAGATATCCCACCTGATTGACCCGCACCCGGGGGCCGGTGTCGGGCTCGTACACATCCGGCGGCACACCGCCGAGCAGCGACGCGTTGTCCACGCAGAAGCGCCAGGGGTCCGCACCGCCGCCGACTTGGAAGCCCACCTGCCCCTGCGTGGTGTCGACCGGCGAAGTGAACGTGTACGAGTAGGTGTCGCCCGAGACGCTCATCGGCGGACTCGCCTCGAAATACGTGTCGTACGGCGACACCGACAAGCCGACGATCGCCCGCAGGACGTGCCCCTCGGGCGCACCGGAAGCGGTGAAACTGAACTTGTACGACTCGCCCTTGACGAGGGCGATGTCGTTCTGCCCGATCGCGGCGTCCCAGCGGTCGGTGGTACCGCCCGGCACGTCCGCGCACAGTTGGCCGTCGGACAGGTCCGCGGTGACGTTGCTCGTCGTCCACCAGGGGGCGATCCCGCTGTCGAAGGTGCCGTTCTTGACCTGCTCGACCTCATCGGCGTCGGCCGTGCCGACGGGCAGCGCGGTCAGCGTCGCCGCGGCCAGCACGACCACGGCGAAGGCACTTATTCGGCGTCTGATCACATGGAACTCCTTGGAGAAGTGGAGGGCCGCACCGGAGGAGGAGCGGTCCTCCGAACCGGAATTCGTCTTGGCAGTGCTCAGTTCACGGGGGCCGAGAAGGACTTCAAGGTGGGGGCGCTGCGGGCCTGCCATGGCTCGAAGCCGGCCTGAATGCTCGTCAAGTACCAGGAGTTGTGGCGAGACCGCGGCCGATCACCTGGCGCACGAAGTCCGTGACGTCGAAGCCCCAGCTTCCGATCGCCGACGGCGACACGAGACTGATCACGCTGTGGGAGCCGTTCCAGCCGGCCCACACCTCCCAGGACCGGCCGACGGTGGCGGTCCCCACCTGCGAGCTGTCGGTCGCACAACACGGTGCCGGCGTGCGCGGACAGGTCCGAGATGAGGAGGGCCAAGAGCGATCCCAGCGTCACCAGGATCGCCAACACCGCAGAGGATATGCGGGATTTCATGGTGTCCCTTCGCGAGCTCTCGGGGGCGGGAGCCTGTGGGAGCGCTCCCAGATCGCGGCTCCCGGGAATGTAGGGCAAGGAGGGATCCTGAGCAAGACGTGCGACGTCGACGCGCACATGTCGTGCGGTGACGGCCGGGCGGAGCCGTCGGGCATCGGAGGCGTCGGCCGCCGTCGCGCCGGACCCGCCGCGCAGAACGCGTACGACGACGGTGAGCCCTGGACCCACGGGGCGCCGCCAAGGACTCAGTCAGTGACCTCGGCAGGTACTTCCGCAACTCCCGCCGCAGGCACGCCAACCCGGCCTGTCCAGCTCGTTGTGTCAGCCCTTGATTCGCCCTGGGGAAATACGCGATCGTCCGCAGGAACCCCTACCGGGTAAGTCCGGCCTTGTCGCAGGCAGGCCGGAGTTGGCGGGTGCAGATCTGGTCGATGGTGTACACGCCGTCCTTGACGAGTGTCTGCTCGATGTTGCCGGCCGTCACCGCGCTCGGAGTGAGCAGGAGAGAGGGGATGTGCTTGGTAGTGGCGCTGTCGGTCGTCGTCGTGGCGACATCGCGGAGATCTTCACCGCGCCCCAGGGCCACGGCCATGGCGGCAGCCGCGGCGGCTTCCGTCCTGAAGGCTTTGTACACCGTCATGTACTGCTCACCCTTGACGATGCGCTGCACGGCGTCGAGGTCCGCGTCCTGACCGGTGACGGGCGGAAGCTCGCTGACACGGGCGCTCTTGAGAGCGGAGATGACGCCTGCGGCTATGCCGTCGTTGGCCGCCAGGACGCCGCCGATCCGGTCCGGGCCCAGGGCGGCTATGGCAGTGGACATGTTGGCGTGGGCGTTCTCCGTGCTCCAGCCCGGGGTGTCGTACGACCTGCCGATCTTCACCTTGCCTGTCATGACGGACAGAGCGCCTCTCTTGAACCACGCCGCGTTGGGGCTGGTCGGGTCGCCGTTCATCATGACGACGTCCGCGCTGTTCGCCCTGTCGCCCATGGCCTTGAGGAGCGCCTCGCCCTGGAGCCTGCCGATCTGTGCTCCGTCGAAACTGACATAGCCCGAGACCGGGCCTTCCGCGAGCCGGTCATAGGCGACGACCGCGACACCCGCCTGGTTCGCTTCCTGGATCGAGGAGCGGAGCGCCCTGGTGTCGGCGGCGTCGAGGATCAGGACCCTGACCCCCTTGGTGATCATGGACATCATCTGTTGCCGCTGCCTCGTCGCGTCGTCCTCGGCGTTGGCGTACTCCATGGCGCAGTGGGGACACAGGATCTTCAGCCGGTTCTCGATCACCGGCTTGTCGGAATGTTCCCAGCGCGGGAGCATTCGGCCCGGGAGCAGCAGGCCGACGGTGAAGCTGTCCTTGCGCGCTTCGTCGTCTCCTCCCCCGCAGGCGGCCGGCGGCATCGCCATGAGTCCCGCGACGAGCGCCGCGATGACGTGTCGCATACGGGCCCTCACAACAGATCCCCTCGTTCCTCGCGTGGCCCGGCGTCCGCAGGAGCCGGCTCACGCCGCGGCACAACGATCTCGCTCCACACCTGCTTGCCGCCGGCCACCGGCACCGAGCCGAACGACTCCGACATCGCTTCGACCAGAACCAGGCCTCGGCCGCCGGTCGACTCCCAGTCCACGATCACCGGCTTGGCGGGGGCACGCGGCGAGGTGTCGCTCACGCAGACTCGCACCCGGTCCGCGCGAAGCATCAGGTCGACGTGGACCGGTCCCTGGGTGTGCACCAGGGCGTTGGTGACCAGCTCGGACACGACCAGCAGTACCGCGTCGGCCGCTTCCTCGACCTTCCACCCACGCAGAGTGCGTGCGGTGAAACGGCGCGCGTGCATGACCGCGTCGGGCAGCCGCCACACCGCCCAGCCGGCCCGTATCGGCCGGGTCGTCATGCCGTCGTAGCGCAGCAACAGCAACGCCACGTCGTCCTCACGACGGCCGATGTCGCCGAGCAGTTCGTCGGCCATCCGGCCTGGATCCGCCGGCTCGGCCGCGGCGAGCGCGGCGCGTGTCCGGAGCATGCCCTCGTCCAGGGGCAGGTCGGCGGCCTCGACGAGGCCGTCGGTGACCAGGGCGAGCACCGTTCCAGGGGCCAGTGCGACGGAGGTCATGGGGAACGCCGCCTCCGCGAGAATGCCCAGCGGCGGCCCGCCCTCGACCTGCACCTCCTCGGTGCTGCCGTCGGGATGGCGTACCAGCGGTGAGAGGTGCCCGGCCCGGACGAACAGGATGGTGCCCTCGTCCATGTCCAGTTCGGCATAGCAGCAGGTGGCGAACAGGTCGGTCTCCATACCGACGAGGAGGCGGTTGGCGTGTGAGACGACCACGTCGGGCGGGTGGCCCTCCACCGCGTACGCCCTTACGGCGGTGCGCATCTGTCCCATGATCGTCGCGGCTCCGGCACTGTGTCCTTGTACGTCACCGATGACCAGCGCCACCCGATCCTCGGAAAGGGCGATGACGTCGTACCAGTCGCCGCCCACCTGCAATCCGCGCCGGGCGGGCAGATAGCGGGCGACAGCCGTCCCCCCGGCCAGCTCGGGAAGGCGCCGGGGAAGCAGACTGCGCTGCAGCATCGTCGCGAGCTCCTGCTCGGCGTCGTGTCCGTGCGCACGCTTGAGGGCCTGCCCGACCAGCGCCGCGGTGGCTGTCAGCAGGGACCGCTCCTCGGGGACGAATTCGTGCGGCTGATCCCAGCCGACCAGGCATACGCCGGCGATGCGGCCCTTGGCAGGGAGGGGCAGGACGGCCAGGCCTCCGGTGCCGATGCCTTCCAGCCCCGGTTCCAGGGCTGTACCGGCGGGCCACAGATCCATACGGCTGTCCCGCAGAGCCATCTGAAGGGTGGGCAGGGCGCTGACCGGTGCGTCGGGCCACTCCGAGCGCCATTCGGAACGCCATATCTTGGGCCAGGCGGCGGTCTGCGGCGGGTCGAGCGCGATGACCGTGAGCCGGTCGTCCTGCACCTCGGCGAGCGCCACGCGGTCTGCGCCCAGCGGCTCACGCAGCGCGGTGACCACGACCCGGCTGACGTCACGGACTGTCGCGGCATCGTCGAGTGCGGCAGTCAGCCACTGGATCCTGGAAACGTCGTGGGCGCTCCGGCGCAGGACCGCGGTCGCCGTCACGACGCCCAGCACCTGCTCCGGCTGGTCGTCGGTGCTCACCACCACCCGGCAACTCAGGCTCAGCCAGCGCATCTTACCGGTGGGGCGGCGGACACGGAATTCCAGCTCCCGTCGGCTGAACGCCTGGGGGGACGGCTCCAGGACCGACATCAGCGCGTGCATGTCCTCGGGGAGGGCATGCGCGAGCAGGGTGTCCGCCTTGCCGTCGAAGTCATCCGGCGTGATGCCGACCAATTCGAGCAGAGTCTCGTCCGCCTCGATCAGGCCGGTGTCAGGTACCAGGACGAAGGTGCCGACGCGCAGATTCCGCAGGGCGTGACTCAGTAGCGACGGAGGTGGTGTTCGGCCGTGCCCGGCCTGGAGGACGCCGGCAACCGCCTCGGCGTACCGCTCCACGAAGCGTCGTTGCTCGGCATCGAAACCCTCAGCGGAGGCCCCCACCACGACGAGGCAGCCCAGCCGCCTGCCCTCCGTCTTGAGTGGCAGCGCGCCGAGCGAAACCTCCGCTTGCGGCGTCACCCCGCCTTCGGAGAAGGAGGCCAGCGCCGCGGGAGTCAGCCAGAGAGGCCGGTCGGTGTGGAAGGCGTGCGCCGCAGGTGAGCCACCGGACAAGGGCACATGCTCCGGCACCTCGTACTCGGAAGTGGCGCATCCGGCCGTTTCCACCAACCGAAGCGCGTCATTCCCGTCATCGGGCACATAGACCGCCGCCACCGCCGCTCCGGCGAACGACAGGACCCGATCACTCGCGGCGGCCTCCAGCACCGCTCCGACCCGGGAACGGCCGTCATGAGGCATGTCCGCAACCTACCTCCCGTCCAGGCCGCAGGTACCGACAGGTTGAGATCGGGGCACCCACTTACCAGAATCGCATATACGATCTAAGGGGACATATACCCCCACCTGTCATCGACAGCAGGCAGGCCGCCGACCGGGACCCGGGAAGGTCGCGCGGACCCGGTACAGCCACGTGCGCGGCCTGCCCCGCACCGGCCATCGATGGCCGCAGACACTGCGTTCGCAGATCACCGCGCCCGGTGTCACACTGACGACGTGGTCGTCTTGCCACTTCCACGTGGCACGTTCCAGGCGGACGTTCCGCGCCGACATCGTGGCCGACTGCCGGACTCCTGCCCGGCAGTACGCCTGGCATGGTGAGGAGGCCGGTTGTCGCCATGCTCACTGAGGGAGCCCCCGGTGCCGGGCCAGTCGGGCCGAGGCCCCACCTCGCCGAGGCGGGCGAGGCCGCCCCGCGACCGCCGAAGCCGCAGCCATGGCCCATACGGCCCCGCCGACCCGCACACCGATCCTTGACGCCGCGATGCACACGCGCCGTCTCTCCAGCCGCGCACCCCGTCGGCCAGCCCCGACGGGAGAGGTCGGCGTGGCCCCGCTGGTCCTCCATGAGCCGGCCGCCAACCACTTGTCGTACGCCCATGGAGCGCGGCAGCCGGACCGCGCACCCGTCGAAGGCCGGTGCCGGGCAACCGTGAGCGCCCCCTGGCACACAGGGAAGGACAAGGGAGGTCTCTCACATGAAGGCCTGCATACGGGACGCGGTCATCGCCATGACCGCGGTCTCGACGGCCGTCGCGCTCGCGGCCTGCGGGCCGGCCGCGCGGAACAATTCCGGCGGGGGGAACACGCCGAAGATCGGCCTGCTGCTGCCGGACGCCACCACGGCCCGTTGGGAGACACAGGACGGGCCGTTGCTCGAGAAGAAGATCAAGGAGCTGTGCGACGACTGCGCGGTCGAGCGTGCCAACGCCAGGGGGGATGTGGCCATCCAGCAGGAGCAGATGGACTCGATGTTCACTCAGGGGGTGGATGCCATCGTGCTCGTGGCCGTGGACGCCAGATCGCTCGGCGCCGCGGTGAAGAAAGCGAGTGAGGCGAAGATCCCGGTCATCGCCTACGACCGCCTCGCCCGTGGCCCGATCTCCGGTTATGTCTCGTTCGACGGCGAGGAGGTCGGCAGGCTCCAAGGCAGGGCACTGCTGAAGGCCATGGGCGACAGCGTGCACAGCAGCCAGATCGTCATGATGAACGGCGATCCCAGCGACCCCAACGCGGTGTCGTTCAAGAAGGGCGCACTGTCCGTGCTCACGGGGAAGGTGAAGATCGGCAAGGCGTACGACACACTCCAGTGGAGGCCGGAGACCGCGAACATGAACATGTCCGGCGCCATCTCCGCTCTCGGCGTCGGCAACATCGACGGGGTCTACGCCGCAAACGACGGCCTCGCCGCCGGCAGCATCTCCGCCCTCAAAGCGAACAAGGTCAAGCCACTGCCCCCCGTCACCGGGCAGGACGCCGAACTCGCAGCTCTGCGGCGGATTGTCGGCGGCGATCAGTACATGACCGTCTACAAGCCCTTCGGACCCGAGGCTTCCGCCGGCGCCGCCATGGCCGTGGCCGCGGCCCGCGGTGAAAGCCTCGACCGGGTCGCGACGAGCAAGGTGAGGACCAGCAGTGGGAAGGCGGTTCCGGCCGTCATGCTCACCCCCGTGTCCGTGACCGTCGACAGCATCAAGGACACCTTGGTGAAGGACGGCGTGTACACGATCCAGCAGATCTGCACACCCCAACTCGGGACCGCCTGCAACGAGGCCGGGCTGACCTGACAGGCCGGTTCCCACTCCAGGTCCGGGCCCGGGAAGGAGATGGTTTCCGTGTCGGCTCCCGCCTTGCTGGCGCTGCACGGCGTGTGCAAGCGCTTCGGCGTCGTCGAGGTCCTCACGGACATCGAGCTGGAGATTCACGCCGGCCAGGTCGTCGCTCTGCTGGGCGACAACGGGGCCGGCAAGTCCACCCTGGTCAAAGTGATCTCCGGCGTCGCCCCAGCGGACAGGGGCGTCATCGAGTGGGAGGGCCGGACGGTCCACATCAGGCGCCCCCACGACGCCCGGAACCTCGGCATCGCCACCGTCTACCAGGACCTCGCGCTGTGCGGGAACCTCGACGTCGTCGGCAATCTGTTCCTCGGACGGGAGCTCCGCAGGTTCGGGTTCCTGGACGAGGTGGAGATGGAGCGCCGCAGCAGACATCTGCTGGAACGCCTGACCCGAGGCGTCCCCGAGCTGCGCGCCCCCGTCGTCTCACTGTCCAGCGGCCAGCGGCAGGCGGTCGCCATCGCTCGCTCCCTCCTCGGCGACCCGCGGGTTCTCCTCCTGGACGAACCGACCGCGGCTCTGGGATTCGAGCAGACCACCGAGGTCCTGGACCTCGTCGACCACCTGCGTGACCGCGGTCTGGGAGTACTGCTCATCAGCCACAACATGGGCGATGTCAAAGCCCTCGCGGACCGGGCCGCTGTGCTGCGGCTCGGTCGCAACAACGGCTTCTTCAACGTGAACACCGCGTCTCAGGAACAGATCATCTCCTCCATCACCGGCGCCACGGACAACGTGCCCCGCCGGATGGCCTCCCGGGAGGCCGGGTGGTGAAAGGGATGCGCAACATGGCGGACAACACGCGGGCCAAACCCGCCGCACCCCACACGGACGCCCGTCAGCCGCGCCGCGGGCCGGCCATCACCCGTGCCGTGGAGAGCTGGGTCGCCGTCTTCTGGCGCAAGCTGAACGCCGGTGAACTGGGATCGCTCCCCGTCTTCCTCGTCCTCCCCGCGGTGTGGATCACCTTCCAGTCCCTCAATGGGAACTTCCTCTCCCCGCGGAACCTGTCCAACCTCAGCGTGGACATCGTGGGCACGGGCCTGATCGCGGTCGGCATCGTCTTCGTCCTGCTGCTCGGTGAGCTCGACCTGTCGGTCGGCTCGATCAGCGGCCTCGCGGCGGCTGTCTTCGCCGTTCTGAACGTGAACAACGGCGTGCCGGAATGGCTTGCCCTCATCATCGCGGTGCTCGCGGGTACCGCGGCGGGAACCGTGCAGGGCTTCTCCTTCGCCAAGACCCGGGTACCGGCGTTCGTCGTCACCCTCGCGGGGCTGCTGACCTGGAACGGCCTCATGCTCGCCATCCTCGGGACGAGCGGCACCGTCAACCTCGACGAGGACGGGCTCGTCGCCCAGCTGACCAGCTATTACTTCACCAACGACGGCGCCGCCTACGGCCTGGCGGCGGTCGGCACGGGCACCGTCTTCCTCGCGTCCTACCTGGACCGGCGGCGGCGCAAGGCCGTCGGCATGCCGCACCGCTCGCTCCGGGCAATCGCGGTGCGCACGGGAGTCCTCGCGGTGATCGCGTTCGCCGCCGCGTATGTCCTCAACCAATTCCAGGGACTGCCGCTCGCCCTCCTGATCTTCCTCGTGGTGGTAGCCGGCCTCGACATCGTTCTCCGGCGCACGCGCTACGGACGGCAGGTGTACGCACTCGGCGGTGGTGTCGAGGCGGCCCGTCGCGCCAGTCTCAGTGTGACGCGGGTGCAGACCGCGGTGCTCGCGGTCTCGGGCACCATGGCCGCCGTCGGTGGCCTGTTCCTGGCCTCGCGCATCACATCGGTGAGCCAGACCTCGGGCTCGGGCGTCCTGCTGCTGAACGCCATCGCCGCAGCTGTCATCGGTGGCACCAGCCTGTTCGGGGGACGCGGTACCACCTGGTCCGCGGTGCTCGGCATGCTGATCATCCAGTCGATCGCCTCGGGCATGGCGATCACGGACACCCCCACCGCCGTCCAGTTCGTCATCACGGGCGGGGTGCTCTTCGCCGCGGTGGTCATCGACTCCCTGTCGCGACGCTCGCAGGAGGCGCATGGGCGGGCTTGAGAGGTCTGCTCTCCAGCGATGCCAGTCGCGCTACAACAGGGCACGCGACCGGGCAGTGCGGTGGCGATCGTGTTCGTCGCGACCTCATTGGTGGCGGCTGCCCCTGCGACCACGCTCGACAGGTCGTTGGTGCCGCCACGCTCGACAGGTCGTTGGTGCCGTCGTCACCCAACTCGACGGTCCGGGGGCCGCGTCGTGGGCCCCGACGAGCATGCCGAAGGCCGCGCGGACCCGTACGGGGGCAGTGCGTCCGCGCGGCAGTCGGTGCCGACTGCTCAGCCGATCGCGCGGACGGCGTCGCGGATCAGGTCGGCGACCGCCTTCGGCTGGGAGAGAGCGACGGCGTGCGAGGCGCCCTCCAGCTCGACGACCACCGCCCCCGCGCGCTTCGCGCCGAAGCGCTCCACCTCGGGATTGATCGCCTGGTCCGCACCGGCCACGAGCGCCCAGGACGGCATGGTCTTCCACGCCGCCGCCGAGGCCGTCTCCGCGAACGCCGAGGCGGCGAGCGGCCGTTGGGTCACCGCCAGGACCTTGGTGACGGCGGCGGGCACATCGGCGGCGAAGACGGCGGGAAACGCGTCGGCCTTGATGGTGACCTCAACGGCGGGGTCCGCGCCCTCGACGGGGTACGTCGCCTCCTTCAAGTTGCTCACCAGCGGCGAGAGGGGGAAGCGCCCCTGCAACTCGCCGAGGCTCTCGCCCTCTTCGAGAACATAGGCCGCTACATAGACAAGCCCGACGACGTTCTCCGTGGTGCCGGCCACGGTGATGAGCGCACCGCCGTATGAGTGACCGACCAGCACGAACGGGCCGTCGATCTGAGCGGCCGCGGAGGCCACGTACGCGGCGTCGGAGGCAAGCCCGCGCAGCGGGTTCGGCGGCGCCACCACAGGGATTCCGTGGTTCTGCAGTTCCGCGATGACACCGGACCAGCTGGCCGCGTCGGCGAACGCGCCGTGGACGAGTACGGCCGTAGGGGTGGTGGTTGTGGTCATGAGTGGGGTGTCTCCCCTTGTCAGTTGGCGTGGAGCGCGGAACGCAGCGTGCCTGTGGCCAGCGTGATGGCGGCCTGGGCGGCGTGGGTCTCGCGCAGCGGGTTGAGCATCACGAAGTCGTGGATGATGCCCTGGAAGCGCACGGCGGTGACCGGGACGCCGGCCTCGCGGAGCTTGTTGGCGTACGCCTCGCCCTCGTCGCGCAGCACGTCGGCCTCGCCTGTGATGATCAGCGCCGGCGGCAGTCCGGCGAGCTGCTCGGTGCTCGCCCGCAGCGGAGAAGCGGTGATCTCGGCGCGCTCGGTCTCGCTGGTCGTGTACTGGTCCCAGAACCACTGCATGCCGTCGCGGCGCAGGAAGTAGCCCGTGGCGAACTGGTGGTACGAACCCGTGTCGAAGTTCGCGTCGGTCACCGGGTAGAACAGCACCTGCTGGACCAGGGGAACATCGCCCCGCTCCTTGGCCATCAGCGCCAGCGCGGTGGCCATGTTGCCGCCGACGGAGTCTCCGGCCACCGCGAGGCGGGAGCCGTCCAGGCCCTTGGTGGCGCCCTGCTCGACGACCCACTTGGCGACGGTGTAGTTCTGCTCGATGGCCACCGGGTAGCGGACCTCGGGCGAGAGGTCGTACTCGGGGAAGACCACGGCGGCGTCCGCGACGACGGCGAGTTCACGGACCAGGCGGTCGTGCGTGTCGGCGCTGCCGAACACCCAGCCGGCGCCGTGGATGTAGAGGATCACCGGCAGTGTGCCCTCGGCGCCGGCGGGCTTGACGATGCGGGCGCGGACGCTGCCCGTCGGACCGCCCGAGACGGTGATCCACTCTTCGTCGACCTGAGGCGTCTCAATGTCGCCGGACTGCACCTCCTCCACGGCCTTACGGCCTTCCACCGGACCGAGGTCGAACAGGTACGGCGGATTGGCGGTTGCTGCCACGAAGGCGGCGGCCGCCGGCTCCAGTACGGGCTGGACGGGCGCTACGGCGTCGGACATGCTGAAACTGTGGTGCGGTACGCCGGGCCCTCCGGCGAAACGACCCCCGGCTCAGGGTGAATGGCTCCGGTGTCCTGCCGCACGCCAGAAGCCCGATGCGGGCGCGCATTGTCCATCAGCGCACACCGCTGGCCTCACAGCGCATGACAACGGGAGCGGTGAAGGTCGAGCACGTCGAGCACGCACCCCATCGAGGAGGCCGCGTTCGGTATTGACCAGGCCGCTTTCGGTCTAAGCGTTCGAACGAGCTAGCGAACGCTCCGGCGGTCTGACGGGTACTCCCGGCCGCACCACGAGCACGTAATGCGAGGATGCGTAACGTGCGCACATGACGCACCAGGAATGTCGTCGCGGGGAATCCGGCGACGGTGACGGGTACCACCAGAACATCGCCGACGCCCGTCGGCCGACACGGCCCTTCCGCGAGGAGGCAGCCGTGAAGGGCAGGTGGTGGCTCACGCAGGGCGGAGCCCTCGTCAGTGCAGGGGTGGCCGCCACTCGAACATAAGGATCGTCGCGTCGTCCTGCAGTCCCGAATTCGAGTCCAGGATGGAGTGGATGAGACGGCGCAAGGTCTCCGGCGCCAACTCCCCTGCCGCCGTGGCCCGGACGACGTAGTCGACGAAACGCTCCAGACCGAACTCGGTCCCATTACGCATCCGGGACTCCGTCACCCCGTCCGTGTACAGCAGCACCCGATCGCCCGGCTCCAGGGCGATCTGATGCACCTGCCGAGGGCCCGTCGCAAGGGCCGACGGCAGGCCCATCGGCGGGTCCGCCTCCCGCTCCATCGCCCCGGCCACCAGGCCCTGGTCCCGGATGAGCAGCGGAGCGGGATGACCGCAGTTGCACCAGCTGAGCACCCCACTGGCCAGGTCCAGCTGGGTGAGGACGGCGGTGCAGAACTGGTCCGGCAGCCACCGTGCGAGCGCCGAATCCACGCTCTCCACCAACTGCGGAAGATCGGCCCCGGTGCGACGCGCCTTGCGGCAGGCGGCGAGCGCGACCGCCGTGGTGAGGCCCGACGCCAGATCGTGCCCCATGGCGTCAAGGATCGAGGCGTGCAGCATCGTCCCCGTCAGGGCGTGGTCGAACGCGTCGCCGCCCACCTGGTAGGCGGGCTCCAGCACCGCGGTCGACACCACATGAGTGGTCCCGATGGTCCGCGGCGGCAAAAACGCCCGCAGCATCTCGGCGGGAAGCTCCATCGGTTCCGTGCGGGTACGCCGGATGAAGGAGTCCTTGTACGCCCGCTTCGAGGTGATCATCATCGCCACCAGGGAGGCCAGCGTCCGGCCACGGCGCAGCGATACCGGCTCCAGCGTCTGGCAGTGCAGGGCGAGCACCCCCAGTCGTTCCGCCCCGTCCACCAGGGGCAGCCAGGCCGTCAGTCCGGCAAGACCGGCCTCCTCGACCCGCAGGGACTGCGTGCGATACGACCAGCCCGCGAGCGAGCCGTCGATCGGGAGAGCCAAAACGCTGTCCGTCAGCGGTACCAGCAAGCGCTGCTGGATATCGGCGAGATAGACCAAGGACTGCTGCAGGCCGAGGGCCTGCGAGCAGCGGGCCACCGCCGTCGTCAGGTCCAGCGCGGCGTTGGCCGGGTCTGCCAGGAATTCGCCGAGAAGACCGTCCCTGGTCTCTGACCTCGTCACGGCTGCTGCTCCCCTCGTCCGACTCGCGAGCCCTCTGTGCGGCGTACTCCCCAGCAGTCTCACACCGCCACCATGCCCCCGCCCGGCAACGCAAAGCAGGGCTGCGCCAGCACTCCACCAAAAGTCCGCGGTCCCAGGGCCGCCCACCAAAGAGGACCTCGGGTCCTGCTGCATACCGGCCAGGTCCGCAATCGGCAGGCGTTCGGCGGCCACCCGGTGCCGCACGTGGGGTCCGGGGAGTCGATGCCCCTGGCGTGGGAGTTGGGCTGGTACGCGTCGGTCGCGGACTTCACCGCCGCGACCAGACCGCCGACGGTGTTGTCCGCGTACGCCGCCGCGCTCGGGGAGCCGATCGTGGTCGAGGCGCCCGCGGTGAGCAGCGCGGACTCGGGCGTGAAGGTGGAACGCAAGGCAGCCGGCCGCCGGTACCGGGTGCAGGCGTCCCGAAATGGCAGCCGCACGCTGGACATCGGGGACGGTACCCGCAACGAGTTTTCTTCCCTCTGCCGTTGGAGGAGGTCGTACGGCGCCGGGTGGTGTGCATCATGCGGTACCAGCGGGCCAGGGAGCGCCCCGGTCCGCTCGCCCACGCGTTCGTGCCGGTGGACGCCTGGACGGGCCTGACCAACTGGCCGTCTGTGCCGCGCTGGACTTCGTGGGCCGACCTGACCGTGCTGGGACACTCCGGACGTAACTGGATCGGCAGCGTGCTCGGCATTTCGTATGCCTGGGCAGGCAACGGGCCGCCCACGAGGTGGACCACGCGGCTCCGGCACATGCGGACGTGGAGACGTGCGGGCGGCTTGGCCGTGAGGCGGGGGTCTCGCCGGTGACGGTCAGGACCCCGCGGGCCGAGGGTGTGGTCGGTCATGTTGACGGCCGGCCGCCCCGAGGGGCCACAGATGGCGCCGCACCCGAGGGGCCTCACACCACGGGCCACGGGAAAGTCACGGCTCGCGGTGTTCGTGGGCCGCCGATTCCAGCGCCGCGGCCTCCGCCTCGGCCAGGCGCGTCTCGGCCTCGACATCGATCGACCGCGTGAGCAGCCAGTACAGCGCCGCGGCGACGGGCAGCCCGATGAAGAGGGAGATGTCCGCACCGCCGAGCGCCTTGGCGGCAGGTCCGACGTAGAGCGTGCCGACGGAGAAGAACGGCACCATGACGCCGAAGCCGACCAGGTACGCGATGATGCCGTGCCAGCCCCAGCGGCCGTAGATGCCGTGCGGGTTGAAGATCTCGGCGACCGCGTAGTGGCCACGACGCACCACGTAGTAGTCCATGAGGTTGACCGCGGTCCACGGAATGAACAGGTAGAGCACCAGCAGCAGGAAGTTGTTGAAGTTCTCAAGGAAGTGAGCGGTGGCGGCCAGCGCACCGACCACGGAGAGCGCCGCGGTGAGGCCGATCGTCACGAGCCGTACGGCGAGGGTCGGGCGCACTCTCTTGAAGGAGTCGATCGCGCTGATGAGCGTGAGGGACCCGCCGTACATGTTCAGCGCGGTCACCGAGACCAGGCCCAGGGCGGCGAACAGCAGCACGATCGCGCCGAACCCGCTGAAGACCTTGTCACCCGCGGCGTTGATCGAGCGGACCGTCTCGAAATCCTTGCCCGCCCACGCGGCGAGCAGCGCCCCGAGCATCATCAGCCAGATACCGCCGAGCGCCGATCCGAAGTACGTCCAGTAGAAGGTCTTGCGGACGGTCACGTCCGGCGGGAGGTAGCGGGAGTAGTCCGAGACGTAGATGGCCCAGCTGATCTGGTAGCCGGCGACCACGCCGAACTGTGCGAGGAACGGGGTCCAGCTGAAGGCGCCGAGGTCGAAGGAGCCGGGGGGATAGTGCAGGGTGACCAGGATGCCCACGGTGAAGATCCCGAAGATGACCAGGAAGGTGTAGGTGAGGACCCGCTCGGCGCGGTGGATGACGTCGTAGCCCACCAGCGCGATGACGAACGCGATGAGCGTGACCACGACAACCCACAGTTTGACTCCGCCGTGCACCGTGGTGTGCAGGGCCTCGCCGGCCAGGATCGTGTTGAAGACGTTGAATCCGGCGTACTGCACATAGGCGAACAGCCACACCAGCAGGGCTCCGACATAGCCGAACTGCGGCCGCGACTGGATCATCTGCGGAAGGCCCAGTTGCGGGCCCTGCGCGGAGTGGAAGGCCATGAAGAACGTGCCGAGGATGGTGCCCGCGGCGATCGCGATCAGCGACCAGATCAGGTTGCCGCCCTCGGTGATGCTGATCAGTCCCACCGCCAGTGTGGCGATCTGCGCGTTGGACATGAACCACAGAGGCCCCAGGTGCCACAGCTTTCCGTGCCGCTCATCCAGGGGGACGTAGTCGATGGAGCGGATTTCCAGACCCGATACTCGTGGCTGTGATGATGTGGTCACGAGTGCCTCCTTTGAGGGCGTTCACCGTGCTGAGAAGATTCAACACCTGTGACCACGTTCATCCCGGGAGCCGTACTGGTCAAGGCGGACCGTGCCGGTCGGTATGGGCGACCGGTACGCCGCGTAGCCGAGTCCCACGGCGGAGCGGCTTGACCGGCCGAGGCGACGACGGAGGGGGCCGTCGCGAGCTGGATGCCGTTCCGGAGGCCACTGGGGCACTGTCTGCCACGACACTCCGCAAGGCGCTGCCCTTCTGGATGGGCAGCGCCGTTGCGGGCAGTTTCGACGACTCCTGACAGACGCGGAAGCGCACGCCAGGGTGTGCGCCGCGCTCATCCCTGGATGCGGAGATACCGAGGGTGGCCGGGGTCGACGGCGTCCGGCCGGCTTTCGCATCGACGTCGAGTGCCGCCAACTCACCCTGTCCATGAGGGGTTTGCCCCTCGGGGGCGTCGGCCACCCACTGGGCCAATCCCCTCACGCCACCGTGAGCGACCGTCACAGCAATCCTCAACGCGACGGCAACGCGACGGCGATACGCGTGTGACGTCAGGCAACCCCCCGGCCCCGGCTGCCGTCCTCGTGAGGCGAGGAGCCGTTCCGGGATCTCCGGGGCGGGCGCGAAGGGGGAGCATGCCGACCAAGAGGAGAAGAACATTGATCCGTGTCCGGCGAATAGGGGTCGCCGCCGCGGCGTTACTCGCGGTGGTCGCGGGATCGCCAGGGTGGGCGCACGCCCAGCAGGCCACCGCTGGTTCGACACCGGCGGAGTCCGGCGGACAGCTTCCGGCGGGGTGGCAGATCACCGGCGAGGGAGCGGCGAGACAGCTGGTGTGGCACTCCGGCGACGCGGTGCCGGTGAGTGACTCCGGCGTCGAGTTCCATGCCGGGGACCGGTTACTCGGCCGACCGGTGGGGGCGCCGGACGGCCGTACGTTCCGGCTCACACTGCACGGCGCACGCCTCGGGGAGCTGACGGACCTTCAGGCATGGGCCGGTGGGCGCCGTCTGGACGCGGCCGGGGCCCACGAGGACCGGCCCAGCCGACGTCCGGGACTCGCGGCGCAGACGCCAACCACGCTGCCGGCCAACGCGGTTGACCCCGGAAATCCCGGCACGTATCGGACGGTCACCGGTGAGTACGCGCTGAGCTCGGTGCGGCTGCCCGGATTTTCCGCACCCGTGGAGATGCGTGCGGTGGTGGTGGCGCCCGCCACGGCCCCGGGGCACCGACCGCTGGCGCTGTTCCTGCACGGCCGGCACGTCACATGCTTCACGGCCCGGAGTCACGACGTGACCGGCGACTGGCCCTGCTCCGCCGGTTCGAAGCCGATCCCCAGCTACCGGGGCTACCTGCGCGACCAGCAACTGCTGGCCTCGCAGGGATACGTGACCGTGTCCATCTCCGCCAACGGCATCAACGGTCAGGACTACGCCGCGCAGGACGGCGGGGCACAGGCCCGTTCGTCGCTCGTGCGGCAGCACCTGGCCCGCTGGGCGGACTGGACGGCGCACCCGGCTTCGGCACCGCGGATCGTACGGACTTCGGCGGCGGCCGATCTCTCGCGCGTGCTGCTGGTCGGCCACTCGCGGGGCGGGGAAGGCGTGAACCGGGCCGCCATGGACAGTCTGTACCCGCCGCCCGCGGACCAGGACGGCTACCGGGGCCGGGTCCGCTGGCACGTTCGCGGCACCGTACTCATCGGCCCCACCATCTTCGGTCAGAACCCGACCCCCGACGTACCGTCCACGACGATCCTGCCCGGCTGCGACGGTGACGTGTCCGACCTGCAGGGCGAGATGTACGTGGACGGCACCCGTGGGGTCAGCCGCGGCGCCGCCCTGCACAGCGCGGTCTACGTGGTCGGCGCCAACCACAACTTCTTCAACAGCGAGTGGACACCGGGGCAGGCCCAGGCTCCGGCGGAGGACGACTTCTGGGCCGGAGACCAGCGCGATCCGGTGTGCTCGCCGGGCACCGCGACCAGGCTGACGGCCCATCAGCAGCAGTCCGCCGGAGCCACGTACATCGCCGCCGCGGCGCGGCTGTTCGTCGCGGGTGACGACCGGGTACGTCCGCTGCTGGACGGCTCGAACCGGCGCGCGCTGTCGGCCGACCCCGCGCGGGTGCTCACGCACGCGGTCGGCGCGCGCAGAACGGCGGCGTTCCTGCCGGATGCCCCGGTCACCGTGGACGGCGGCCGGTTGTGCACGGAGGTGGACACCGATGCGGCTGCCGCCTGCCTGAGCTCCGACGCGAAGGGCCTCTCGCCGCACTTCGCTCAGTGGGAGACCTCGAAGGAGCCGAGCCGCCGCGCCGTCGCGCTGCGTTGGTCGGCTCCCGGTACCGCGGTGCGCGTCCGCCCGTCGCGGGTGGTCTCCGTCCATGGGGCCAAGGCTCTGGCACTGCGGGTGATCGTGCCGCCCAACACGCGGGGAACTCAGCTCGACGTCGCCCTCGCCGACGCGTCCGGCCGCCGGGCCACCCTGGGGGGCGTACACCTCGACGGCCTGCCGGGAACCGAGCGCACCGCCTCCTTCTGGGGACAGGAGATCCGCGTACCGCTGACTGCCGCCACCCGCGCCGGACTTGACCTGCGTCATGTGGCCGCTCTGGAACTCATCCCGCGCAGCCAGTCCGGACAGGCATGGCTGATGGACGCATGGAGCTGGCGCCCCGGCATGGCGGCGGTCCGGGCCGCCGCACTGCCACGCGTCGACATCGGCCGGTTGTCGGTCAAGGAGGGCGACTCCGGAGTCCGTACCTACCACGTGCCGGTACGGGTCTCCGGGCACGGCAGCGGCACCGTGCGGCTGTTCGTCGCCGATCCGTCCACGGGCGAGGCCACGGCTCGCAAGGTGACGGTACGGGCGGGCAGCCACGGCATCGACGTACCGGTCGAGGTACGCGGTAACACCCGCTTCGACTACGACGTGACACACGACGTCTTGGTGAAGGCGGTCCACGGCGCGGTCGTCGGTGCCCACCGCGGCGGCGTGACCGTGCGAAACGACGACCCGGCACCCACCGTCAAGGTGACGCCGGTCGCCGACCGGGTCACCGAGGGCCAGAGCCTGACCTGGCGGATGTCCCTCTCCGCGGTGGCCGACACGGATGTCCAGGCCGACTTCGGCATCCTGCCGGTCACCGGCGGCGCCGAACTGTCCACCACGGACGTCGACCCCCAGTGGCTGCGGGACAGCTCCGGCGCGTCACCGCAGCCGTCGCGACCGCTGTCCACGGTGGAAGGGCTCCTCCTCTTCGGGACGGTTCCCGCCGGCCAGTCCAGCGTCGAGGTGACCATCCCCACCGTCGTGGACGGTGTGACCGAGCCGGAGGAGTCGGTCCGTCTCCGGATGACGACTTACGACGACTCCGGCGAGCCGCACGACGGGCCGGTGTTCACCGGAAAGGTGCGCGACGCTTCGTAGTCCGACCGTACGCCGACCGGGGCGGGTACACGGACCGTCCCCGGTCGGTGTACCCGCCCCACCCGCTCACCCGGCAAGGCGTGAAAGACAGCGCCCGTCAGGTGACCAGCAAGCGGTTGAAGAAGGAGCGGTAGTGGCGCAGGGCCATGCGCAGGTCCTCCGTGTTCGCCTGCTCGCCCCGATTCCACTGTCCTTCCAGTTCCTGTTTGCGGTCCGCGAAGGAAGCGGCCAGCCTCTGCATCACGTCCGCGACGAGGGCGTCGGCCGTGTGCACGGCGTCCTGCGGGTCGTCGACGAACTTGCTCTGCACGTCCTGCCACCGGGTGCGGAAACCTTCCTCCTCTTCCTCGGGGAGGAGCCTGGGAGCGTCCTCCTCGTCGTGGGCCTCCGCGCCTGTGGCCCGGTCCTGGGTGCCGGCGTCGCCAACGGCGGTCACGTTCTCGGACTCGGCATCGGAGTCGGGTCCCTCGGCCTCGCGCTCTGTGGACTCGCCCACTGGTGCCGTGCTCTCGCCCGGGAAGGTCGGTACTTCGGACTCTGTGTCGGCCACACCCTCCCCGGTCCGCTCGCGAGGCCGGGCAAGGTCGTCGGTGGACAGGCCGCTCTCGGTGGCGGAGTCCGGTATGTCTTGACGCTGCATCTCTCCTCCGTTCCTGCGCCCCCGGTGTCCCGGATCGGGGCGGTGACGTTCGTTGACCCGATCAGGCCCGCGCGTGGCGGGGCCGGCCCCCGTCGGAGAGCAACTCCTCGAAGAGGGCGCGGTAGTGCACCATGGCTCCCCGCAGTTGCTCGGTGGTCGCCTGGTGCCGAGCGCTCAGCTCGTCCACCTGGTGGGCGGCCCGGTAGTGCTCCAGCGTGCGGCCGTGCTCGACCGAGAGGTCCTTGAGCTGCTGCTCGAAGTCCTGGGTCGGATAGCCGCGGTCGTGCATCAGGGAGGTCACCAGACGGTCCGCGTCGTGCACGGCGTCCTCCGGATGGTCCACGAACTCTTCCTGCACGCCGGTCCAGTCCCGGGCGTAGCGGTCCCTGACGGTGGTGTCCAGTGGCTTGATCTCCAACGAGTCATGCCGCTTCTCGCGTGCCCTGAGCTCGCGCTCTCCGGCCATACGGTTGTCGGCGTTCTCCATCGTACGTTCGTACTCCGGGCCGAAGCGCTGCTGCAGCTTGCGGCGGCGCATCAGCACAAAAGCCGCCCCGGCGACCAGGACAATCACCACCGCGATGGGAATGATGATCGCCAGAAGGGTCCCTGTCGACATCGGACAGAACCTCCTCACAGGTGGGTCATATGCCCCTCTCTGTCCCGAATCCCCCCGTCTTTCTCGTTGAAACGAGACGGCCGGAACGGCCCTCCTCAAATGGGGCCCGTCTCCACGGTGTCAGTCCGGTGACCGGCCAGGGTGCTCCGTCTCGGGCGGCGCCCGCAGCTCGCCGAACACGGACCAGGCCACCGACACCATCGGTACGGCCACGACCGCGCCGATCACGCCGGCCAGGATGCTGCCGGCGATGACGGAGACGGCCACGACCACGGGATGCAGCCGGACCGACCAGCCCAGTACCAGCGGGTGCAGTACATGGCCTTCGAGCTGGCCGATGACCACGATCAGGGCGAGTACCACGATCGCGATCACCGGCCCCCGCGAGGCGAGGGCGACGACCGTGGCCACGGCCAGCGCGATGGGCGAACCGACCAGCGGGATGAACGCGGCGAAGAACTCCAGCAGCGTCAGCGGCAGGGCGAGAGGCACGCGCAGCGCGAACAGCACGATTCCGACCACTAGGGCATTCGTGGCCGCCACGATGATGATGCCCCGCGTGTACCCGGCGAACGTTCGCCACGCTGCCCGTCCCGCGCGGCCCCACGGATCCCGAGCGCCCTCGGGCAGCAACTCCTGGAACCAGTGCCAGAACCTGTCCCCGGAATGGATGAAGAACAGCGAACAGAACAGTGCGAGCACCGCCGCGGTCAGGATCTCCACCACCCGTCCGGCGCCGCTGAGCGCGCTGCTGATCAGGACCGAACGGTGCTCCGAGACGAACGTGGCCACCTTGCCCTGAAGATCCGACAGCACCGTGTGGTTCACATGGAAGGGAGGGCCTTCCAGCCACCGCTGGATCCGCCCGATGCCCCCGGAGAACTCGCGCCCCAACCGGCCCGACTCTCCCGCCACCAAGCCGCCGACCAGCGCCAGCAGCCCCAGTGCGGCCACCAGGCTCCCGAACACGCTGATCACGACCGCCACGGCCCTCGGCACACGCCGCGCCAGCAGATCGGCGAGCGGACGCAGCACCGACGTCACGACCAGCGCGAGGAACAGCGCCACGGCGACCAGTTGCAACCGGCCCAGGACCATGAAGACCACGTACACGGCCGCCCCCAGCACCAGCAGCCGCCACGCGTACGCCGAAGCCACCCGCAGCCCGTGGAACACGGTCACGGGCTCGCGGTCCCCGGCACGCCGCGCCGCCGCCCCGGCCGTACGGGCGCGGGCCACCGCCCCCACCCCATGGGCGGGCCGGCTGCCCAGCACGATGTATCGCATCCGCCGCCCGGTCCGGGCGGAGCCGGAACCCGAGGCCGGCGCGCCCGGCTGCCGGTGCGACCGGTGCGAACGACGCGATCCGTCGTTCACCTGCGCGTCACCACCTCCCGTCGTCGGGACCACCCAGCCACGTCTTCTTGCAAGGCCACCCTCGATACAACGCCTCCGCCATCACGTGTCCGGGCCGGAGCGGATCGAACACAAGGGCGTTATGGACAGCGTGGGGCTGTGCCAGGAGCTGCCGCAACCGGGACGGGCGCGGCCGGATCCCTGCCGTGGGATGGCTCATGGCCCGATGGGGGCGTCGACGCGGCCCATCGGGCGCCGGCCCGCGCGGGCGGACGCCTGGGCCGCAGCCTCGCGGCGCCGCCCTGGGGTGGATCGGCCGGATCAGACCTCGCCCCGCCAGGCGCCGGTTTCCACGCCGCGGTTTTCGATGAACTGCTTGAACCGCTTCAGGTCGCCCTTGACCTGGCGGTTGACGAAGCCGAGTTTGTCGCCGACGGCTTCGGCCAGGCCCTCGGGCTCGACGTCCATCTGCAGCATCACCTTGGTGGTGGTGTCGTCGATGCGGTGGAAGGTGGCGACGCCGGCCTGCCTGGCCTCGCCGGCGACCGTGGTCCAGGCGACGCGTTCGTCGGGGATCTGCTCAGTGATCTCGGCGTCGAACTCCCGCTGCACGCCGTCGATCCTGGTGATCCAGTGGGTGAGGGTGTCGGTGCGCTGCTCGACGCGCTCGACGCCGTCCATGAACCGGGGGAACGTCTCGAACTGGGTCCACTGGTCGTAGGCGGTACGGACCGGGACGTTGACGTGGATGGATTCCTCTACCTGCGACATCGAAATGCCTCGCCTTCTGTGGATCGGATGAAGGCGGTCGAGTACCTGACCCGGCGGCGGCCAATCCTCACGACCGAGCAGACCTCAGCGCGCCCCTCGCTGCCGCCGCCACTCCTGGTAGTGGTCCAGCAGGGTCTCCTCGATCGGGCGGTAGGCGATGCCCAGTTCGTGCACACTCCTGGTGTTGTCCACTCGGAACCGGATGCCGAGGTGTTTGCGGATGTAGTCCTGGGTCAGACCGAAGGCCGGGCCCAGGATGCGCACCGGCCAGTGCGGGAGCGCCGTACGGGGCAGCCGGAGATCGCGGGCGTGCTGGCGGAGTTGAAGTACCTCTCCGAAAGTATCCGATTGTCCATACTCGGTACGTTGCGCGTGCCGAGCAGGGCCGGGTCGACCATGTCCTTGCGACCGTCCTTGATCTTCTCCGGCATCAAGAACGGCGACGCCACATGGAAGACCACGCGACAGCCTTTCATCGCCTCGTCGAAGGAGTCCTCAGCCATCAAGTCCGCCCCGAACAGGACCAGTCGCTCGGGAAACTCCTCCCGCATCTCCCGCAGCGGCCGCACCTTCGCCGTATGCGCCCTGCTGCGGCCGTCGCGCGGCATCTCGCCCCGCCCCTTCCTCACGGCGTCGGAATGCCGGCCGGCCGCGCGGGCCGACCCAGCCGGACCGGGACTCCCGGCGAGTACAGCACGCTCACCGGCGCTCCCAGCGGCGCGGGCACTCCGGCGGCCGCGAGCAGGTTTTCCTCGCAGGTCATCAGCTCAGCGCGGTGCAGCGGCCAGCGTGGATGCTCGTTCGGGAGGAAACCCACGTCGCCGAAGAAGGCGTTGTGCATGCCCCAGCGGGCGGTCAGGAAGTGCTCCAACTCGGTGGGTTCAAGGACCGGTTCGCCCCGCCGCACCACGATCCGGCTGTACGCGCCGCGCGGCCCGGGCCAGCGGCGCGAACTGGTGTAGGTGATGACGTCGTTCTCGGAACGGACGGCCATGCGGGACCACATGTACGGCAGCCGGAAGCCTGCCCGTCCCATCAGCACGGGTATGAGTCGGGAGGCGTCCATCGAGCGGAAGACCACGCCGCGCCGGCCGTGCGCGTCCACCGAGTACAGGCGCACGTTCGTCTCCGGGAACGAACCCAGGTACGGCACTCCCGGCGACCGCAGCCAGCCGACCCGGTGCATCCGGAAGGCGACCAGGCCGACGTACGTGACGTCGCCGAGTATGTCGGGGACGGTCCCGTCCGGCAGCAGTCCGGCGATGGTGCTCGGGTCGACCGCCCAGTGCACGAAGGCAAGATCGAGCCACTCCTGAGTGAGCAGCGGCCCCTTCAGTAGCGTCGGTGCGTCCGGGTCGACGGGCTCGGGAAGCTGCGGCATGGTCGGCACGGCGTCAGCATCCCAGACAGGGAGGCGCCGACCCCGGCCCGGCATCCCTCTCATAGACCGCGAGGCTTCTAGTGTCCTGCGCCAGTAGTTGATCGTTAGAAGTTGCATGACTTCTGCTGCTGGTGCGTCAGTTCCTCGTCGGGGCCCCAAGTTGGAGCCGTTGCTGCTGTCTGATGACGAGCGGGCGGAGTTGGAGCGGTGGACGCGTCGGGCGACATCGGCCCAGGCCCTGGCCCTGCGCGCGCGGATTGTGCTGGCGTGTGCGGGGCCGGAGGTGCCGCCGATTGTCGCGGTCGCCCGGGATCTGCGGGTGACCGCGGACACCGTCCGCAAGTGGCGGCGGCGTTTCCTCGCCGAACGGCTGGACGG
>NZ_JBEZKJ010000109.1:0-25202 GCF_040651675.1 Streptomyces sp. NPDC048415
GGCTGAAATCAGCCCCTCCGGCGTTTGAGGAGCGGGGGTTTGGGGGCGGAGCCCCCAAGGACGGGACGGGTAGGGGCGGAGGGGGCGAAAACCGCCTACCCCCCGAAGTCCAGCAGCACCTTGCAGGACCGGCTGCGGTCCGCCGCCAAGGCGAACGCCGACTCCGCCTCGCCGAGCGGCACCACCGCGCTGACCAGCGCGTCGAAACGGGGCTCGGCCGCGAGCAGGGCCAGCGCGTCGTCGAACTCCGCGTCGAAGCGAAACGCGCCGCGCAGTTCTACCTCCCGGCTCACCACCAGGTTCCCCGCAAACGAACTCTGCCCGGGCGGCAGCATCCCGAGCTGGACCACCACCCCGCCGCGCCGCACGAGGCGCAGGCAGGTGTCGAGCCCCGCGGCGACGCCGGACGCCTCGACGGCGGCGTCGACCTCGGCCGGCCACGAGGGATCGGCGGGATCGTCGGCCCGTACGACCGCGTCCGCGCCCGCCGAGACGGCGTACGCCAGCGCCCGCGGCAGCACATCCGTGACGGTGACCCGCGCCGCGCCCGCGGCCTTCGCGGCGGCCACCACGAGGCAGCCGATGGGCCCGGCCCCGGTCACCAGCACATGCCTGCCGCACACGGCCCCCGCCCGCCGTACCGCGTGCAGCGCGACGGACAGCGGCTCGGCGAGCGCGGCCCGCCCGAGGTCGAGGCCCGCGGGCACGGCACGCAACTGACCGGCCGGAACCACGATTTGGGCCGCGAAACCGCCCTGGACGTGCGGTGTGCGGGCGGCGCTGCCCAGGTACCGCGTGTCGCGGCACACGTTCGCGCGGCCGTCCGCGCATTCCGGGCAGAGCCCGCACGGCGTCGCCGGGTGCACGGCAACGGCCGTACCCGGCGCGGGTCCGGAGGCGCCTGCACCGTACGAGACCACCGTCCCCACGACCTCGTGCCCGAGCACCATCGGTTCTCGCAGCCGGAAGTCCCCGACCCCGCCGTGCCGCCAGTAGTGCAGGTCGGAGCCGCACACCCCGCCGTACCGGACGGCGACGAGGGCCTGGCCGGGACCGGGGGACGGTACGGGGAGTTCGTCGACCCGCAGGTCGCCCTGGCCGTGGATCACGCAACCGAGCATCGCCAAGTCCCCTTCAGAGCTTCAGACCTTCACAGCACACTCGTCATGCCGCCGTCGACGTACAGCACCTGCCCGCTCACGAAGTCCGCCGCGGGCGAGGCGAGGAAGAGCACCCCGCCGACCAGGTCGTCCGTGCGGCCCCAGCGCCCGGCCGGGGTGCGCCGCCGCACCCACGCGCTGAACTCCTCGTCATCCACGAGCGGTTGGGTGAGCTCGGTCTCGATGTAACCGGGGCCGAGCCCGTTGACCTGCACCCCGTACGGGCCCCAGTCGGCGCACATGCCCTTGGTGAGCATCTTCAGCGCACCCTTGGTGGCCGCGTACGGGGCGATGCCCGGGCGGACGACCTCGCTCTGCAGCGAGCAGATGTTGATGATCTTGCCGTGACCGCGCTCGGTCATCCCTCGCGCGGCCTCGCGGCCCACCAGGAACGCGCTCGTGAGGTTGGTGTTCAGGATCCGGTGCCAGTCCGTGTCCGTGAACTCCAGGAGCGGGGCGCGCAGTTGCATGCCCGCGTTGTTGACGAGGATGTCGAGCGGGCCCACCCGTTCTTCGACGTCCGCGATTCCGGCGGCGACCGAGGGACCGTCGGTGACGTCGAACACCGCCGTGTGGACATCACCGGACAGTTGTGAGGCGGCCTTGGTGAGCCGCTCGGCGTCCCGTCCGTTGAGGACGACGGTGCAGCCCGCCTCGGCCAGCCCGCGCGCCAGCGCGAGCCCGATGCCCCGGCTGGAGCCGGTGACCAGGGCCATGCGGCCGCTGATGTCGAAGAGAGGGTGAGTCATCCCCGTACTCCTAGATCACGAGGGACAGCAGCAGGACCAGTCCGCCGGCGACCACCGAGATGATCGTCTCCATGACGGACCAGGTCTTGATCGTCTGGCCGACGCTCAGCCCGAAGTACTCCTTGACCAGCCAGAACCCGGCGTCGTTGACATGGCTGAAGAAGAGCGAGCCCGCGCCGATGGCCAGCACCAGGAGGGAGGTGTGGACGGTCGACATGTCGGCGGCGAGAGGGGCGACGAGACCGGCGGCCGAGATGGTGGCGACGGTCGCCGAACCGGTCGCGAGCCGGATGGCCACCGCGATCAGCCAGCCCAGGAGCAGGGCGGGGATCGACCAGTCCTTGGAGATGTCCAGGATCATCTGGCCCACTCCGGAGTCGATCAGCGTCTGCTTGAAGCCGCCGCCCGCGCCGACGATCAGCAGGATGCCCGCGATGGGAGCGAGGGACTTCTCGACGGTGGTCGAGAGGCGCTCCTTGGTGAAGCCGGCCGCCCGGCCGAGGGTGAACATGCCCACGATCACGGCCGCGAGCAGTGCGATCAGCGGCGAGCCGATGACGTCGAAGACACGCTGGACCTTGTGTGCGGGGTCGTCGACGATGACGTCGACCAGGGCCTTGGAGAGCATCAGCACGACCGGCAGCAGCACGGTGGCGAGGGTGGCGCCGAAGCCGGGGCGCTTCTCCAGTTCATCGGAGGCGCGGGTGGGGGTCATGCGGTCGGGGGCGGGAACGTCCACCCAGCGGGCCGCGACCTTGGAGAAGAGCGGACCGGCGACGATCACCGTCGGGATGGCGACCAGGACACCCAGGGCGAGCGTGATGCCGAGGTTCGCCTTGACCGCGTCGATGGCGACCAGCGGGCCGGGGTGCGGCGGGATCAGGCCGTGCATCACGGACAGACCCGCGAGCGCCGGGATGCCGATGCGCATCAGGGAGTAGTTGCCGCGCTTGGCGACCATCAGCACGACCGGGATCAGCAGCACGATGCCGACCTCGAAGAAGAGCGGCAGACCGATGACCGAGGCGATCAGCACCATCGCCCACGGCATGGCGCGCCCGCCCGCCTTGGCGAGGATCGTGTCGACGATCTGGTCCGCGCCGCCGGAGTCGGCGAGCAGTTTGCCGAGGATCGCGCCCAGCGCGATCAGGACACCGACACCGGCGACGGTCGAGCCGAGCCCGGTCGTGAAGCTGACGATGGTCTTGTCGAGCGGCGCCCCGGCGAACGCGCCGAGGGCGAGCGAGCCGATGGTCAGGGCCAGGAAGGCGTGCACCTTGAACTGGGTGATGAGCAGGACGATGACGGCGATGGCCGCCAGCACGGCGATGCCCAGCTGAGCATGGCCCGCCGAGGTGATCGGCTCGACGGCGTCCGCTGCCAGCATCTCGACGCTGAGTCTGGTCACGGTGGATCCCTTGCTTGAGACGTGAGGAAGGTACGAAGGGGGAAAAGTGGGGGAAGGTGCTTACTCGTGGGGGGAGAGGGGCTTACCTCGAGGGCAGGGCGAGACCCTGGAGCGCGGCCACGGCCCGCTCGGTGATCTCCCCCGGGCCGCCCGACACGTCCACGGCGACACCCGCCTCGTCCTCCTCCAGCGGCTGGAGGGTGGCGAACTGGGAGTCCAGGAGTGCCGTCGGCATGAAGTGCCCCTCGCGGTGCGACATCCGGTCCTCGATGAGCGCGCGGTCACCGGTGAGGTGCACGAACACGACCCCGGGCGCCGCCGCCCGCAGCCGGTCCCGGTAACCGCGCTTCAGCGCCGAGCTGCTGACCACTCCGCCGAGCCCGGCCCGGTCGTGCGCCCAGCGGCCGATGGCGTCCAGCCAGGGCCACCGGTCCTCGTCGGTCAGCGGCGTCCCGGCCGTCATCTTGGCGATGTTGGCCGGGGGGTGGAAGTCGTCGCCCTCGGCGTACGGAACGCCGAGCCGGGCCGCGAGCAGGGGACCGATGGTGGTTTTCCCGGTCCCTGCCACGCCCATGACGACGACGACATGGGGGGTACACGTCAGCTGCATCGTGCTCTCGCTGTCTTCGTCGACATCTGATGTCGACGACACTGAAACTCATTAGGTACGACAAATTCAAGAGTCTGTGACATATAAGTCTGACTTTTTGTTCCGAGGGTCTGCCTCGTACGCTGACCCCATGACCACACGGGGCCGGGGGCTGCACGGACATGTACTGGAAACCCTCGGGCCGGCCATCACGGCGGGCGAGTACCCGCCGGGGAGCGTCCTGCGCACCGACGAGCTCGCGCAGAGCTTCGAGGTGTCACGTTCCGTGATGCGCGAGGCGGTCCGGGTGCTCGAATCCATGCACCTCGTCGAATCCCGCCGCCGCGTCGGCGTGACGGTCCGCCCCAAGGACGAGTGGAATGTGTACGACCCTCAGGTCATCCGGTGGCGACTGGCCGGCGCCGACCGCCCCCACCAGCTGCGTTCACTCACCGTGCTGCGCTCCGCCGTCGAACCCGTCGCCGCGGGCCTGGCCGCGCGGCATGCCACGGCCGAGCAGTGCGCGGAGCTCACGGAGTGCGCCCTCGGCATGGTCGCCACCTCACGCGGGCACCAGCTGGAGGGGTATCTCGTCCACGACGTCGCCTTCCATCGGGTGATCCTCAACGCGTCCGGCAACGAGATGTTCGCCCGACTCGGTGACGTCGTCAGGGAGGTCCTGGCGGGCCGTACCCACCATGAAGTGATGTTCGAGGACCCCGACCCCGCCGCCGTCACCCTGCACGTCCAGGTCGCCGAAGCCGTCCGCGAGGGCGACGCGACCCGCGCCGAGCAGCTCACCCGCGAGATCACCGTCGGCGCGCTCCAGGAGCTGGACATCCTCGCTCCGTAGGCGTCCTACTCCAGGAAGTCCCCGTCGAGGTACACCCACGCCCCGTCGACCCGCTCGAACCGGCTCCGCTCGTGCAGCGAGCCGCCACGGTAGGACGCCCGGAAGGTCACGGTCCCCACGGAGTGGAACCCCGACCCCTGCTCCGTACCGAGAATCTCCAGGCCGCTCCACCGCATCCCCGGGTCGAACTCCACCCGGGACGGCCGTGTCCGCGGATGCCAGGTCCGCAGCAGATACCCCTCGTCCTGCTTCACGAAGGCGCAGTACCGCGAGCGCATCAGCGCCTCGGCGGTCGGCGCCGCGGCCTCGCCACGGTGGAAGCGGCCACAGCACTTCGCGTACGGCTCGGGGAGCCCGCAGGGGCAGGAACGACTGGTCATGGGCCCCATTGTGCCTAGGCGGAGTCCGCGTTCGTCGGCGGGTGGGCGGGCCGTGCCGGGACCGGCGCGTCGAGCGTCGGCAGGGGCGGCAGCTCCGTCTCGTACAGCCACGCCGTGAACAGGTCGTCCAGGGGCTCGGCCGTGTAGCGCGCGACATGCGAGGTGAAGGCCGTGGTGGTGACCGCGCCGCCGCGATGCAGGGTGGCCCAGCCGCGCAGCATACGGAAGAAGGCGTCGTCGCCCGTCGCGCGGCGGACGGCGTGCAGGGTGAGCCCGCCGCGCTCGTAGAGCCGGTCGTCGAACATCAGCTTGCGGCCCGGGTCGGACAGACACAGGTCCTGCGGCTGCGCGGACAGCTTCCGGTGCGCGGCGGCGGCCAGCTGCTGCGCCGGGCGCCCACCGCAGCGCTCCGACCACAACCACTCGGCGTACTTCGCGAACCCCTCGTTCAGCCAGATGTGCCGCCAGTCCGCGATGGACACACTGTTGCCGAACCACTGATGCGCCAGCTCGTGCGCGACCAGCCGCTCCGAACCCCGCGCCCCGTCCACGTGGTTGGCGCCGAACAGCGACAACCCCTGCGCCTCGACGGGCACATCGAGTTCCTCCTCCGTCACGACCACCGCGTACTCGCCGAACGGGTAGGGCCCGAAGAGGTCCTCGAAGAGCTCCATCATCGCGGGCTGGCGCGCGAAGTCCCGGGAGAACTCGGCGAGCAGATGCGCGGGCAGATGCCCGGCCTGCGGGACACCGCCGAGGCCCGGGTCGCCCAGCAGCACCGTCTGGTACTTGCCGATCGACAACCCGACCAGATAGCTGGAGGTCGGCGCCGACTGCTCGTAGACCCAGGTGGTCGTCGACGCCTTCGTCGTACGGGTCAGCAGACGCCCGCCCGCCACCACCGTGTACGCGGAGGGTGTGGTGATCGAGATCTGGTACGAGGCCTTGTCGGCCGGGCGGTCGTTGCAGGGGTACCACGACGGCGCCCCGACCGGCTGGCTCGCCACCAGCGCCCCGTCCTCCAGCTCCTCCCAACCGATCCCGCCCCAGGGGCTGTTCACCGGTTTGGGGTTGCCCGACCAGTGCACCTCGACGGTGAAGGCGGCTCCCGCCCGGACCGGCTTCGCGGGGCGGACGCGAAGCTTGCCGCCCCGGTGCGTGTAATGCGGCGCCTTGCCGTCGACGCGGATCCGGCCGATCCGGAAGTCGGCCAGGTTCAGTTGGAACTCGGTGAGCGGAGCACGGCCCGCTATGGCGTTGAGCCGCGCGGTGCCGGAGAGCCGATTGGGGCCGGGGCGGTAGTCCAGCGCGAGCTCGTACCGGTGCACCCGGTAGCGGGGATCACCGTTGGCCGGGAAGTACGGGTCCGAGCCCACTGTCTGCTGAACGCTCACCGCTGCAACTGCTCCCTGCCCTGTGCTCGTACGACGTGCCGCTGTACCGCCCTTCGTATCCGATCCGGCAGCGTCTTCTATGAACGCCATGCCTCGATCGGGTTGCCCAGCCAGCGGGTGTCGTCGGGAACGGACTCCGCCGCCATCACGAGCGACGCCGGACCCAGGGTGGAGCGGGCCCCGACGGTGCTGCCGGGCAGGACGATTCCGCCCGGGCCCAGCGTGGCGCCCTCACGGAGGACCACAGTATCCGTCCGCAAGATCCGGTCGTGGAAGAGGTGGGTCTGCAGCACACAGCCCCGGTTGACCGTGACCGCGTCCCCGAGGGTGACCAGATCCGTCTCGGGCAGCCAGTAGCTCTCGACCCAGGCGCCCCTGCCGATCCGGGCGCCGAGCCCGCGCAGCCACGCCGTCATCAGCGGCGTACCGGGCACGGATCCGGCCAGCCACGGCACGGCCACCACCTCGACGAACGTGTCGGCCAGCTCGTTGCGCCACACGAAACCGCTCCACAGCGGGTGCTCACCGCCGCGGTGCCGGCCCACGAGCAGCCACTTCGCCACGATGGACACCAGACACGCGATCCCGCCGACCCCCAGCAGCACCAGCCCGCAGAGGGCCCAGGCCCACGCCCCCAGCGCGCTGAGCGCGGCCACGGTCAGCACCGCGAGCGCCGCCGAGCAGAACACCGGCACGATCCGGCACAGCTCCACCAGGCCCCGCGCCCACAGCAGCCGCGCGGGCGGGTCGTACGTACGGCTCGGGTCGCCGCCCCGCGCCGAACGCGGCAGCCTCACCGGCGGCAACCCCAGATACGAGCTGCCCTTCTTCGCCTTCTTCGGCGTCGCCGACAGCACCCCGACCAGACCGCCGTCCGGCACGCTGCGGCCCGGCGCGGTCATCCCCGAGTTGCCGAGGAACGCCCGCCGCCCGATCTCGGCCCGCCCGATCCGCATCCAGCCGCCACCGAGCTCGTACGGCGCGGTCAGTGTGTCGTCCGCGAGGAACGCGCCCTCACCGACCGTCGTGAGGCTCGGCAGCGCCAGCACGGTGGAGACCTCGGCGCCCCGCCCGATCCGCATGCCCAGCAGCCGCAGCCACACCGGCGTGATCAGCCCCGCGTACAGCGGGAAAAGCGTCTCCCGGGAGCGGTCCATCAGCTGGGTGACCGTCCATGCCTGCCAGCCGATCCGGCCGTGCGTGGGGTGCGTCCCCTCCCGCAGCCCGAGGCTCAGCAGGCGTACGGCGATCAGGAGCAGCAGCGCGTACGCGAGGCCGAAGGCGAGTGTCGCCGGCACCAGGGCGAGCGCGGCACCGCGCACGGCCTCGCCGAGCCCGGCGTCCGCGCTCACGAACACCCGGACCACGACAAGCGCGGCGAGGCCCGCCAGCACGGGCAGCGCGGTCAGCGCGAACCCGCTCGCCCCGTACATGGCCCGCCAGTACGTGCCGCGCCGCGGCCGCTCCTTGGGCCAGCCCCGCTTGGCCTTGCCGAGCTTGACCGCCGGCGCTCCGGCCCAGCGCTGCCCGGTCGGAATCTGCCCGGCCACCGCGGAACCGGGGGCCACCTCGGCCCGCTTGCCGACCCGCGCGCCCGGGAACAGCATGCTGCGCGTCCCGACCACCGCGCCGGCGCCCACCCTCACCGCGCCGATCTCCAGCCGGTCACCGTCCAGCCAGTGCCCCGACAGGTCGACCTCGGACTCGACGGCGGCTCCCCGGCCCAGCTTGAGCATGCCGGTCACCGGAGGCAGCGAGTGCAGATCCACATTCGGGCCGACCTTGGCGCCCAGGGCACGGGCGTACCGCTCGAGCCAGGAACCGGTCAGCGAGGTCGCCCCGCTGAACTCGGCGAGCCGCTCCGCCGTCCACAGCCGCAGATGGACGCTTCCGCCGCGCGGGTACTGGCCGGGCTTCACGTCGCGCAGCAGCAGCCGTGCGCCGCCCGCGGCGATCGCGAGGCGCCCGGGCGGGCTGAAGAACAGCACCGCACCGGCCCCCACGGCCCACCAAGGCGCCGTAGGCAGCCAGGAGTACGGACGCAGTACGTTCCCCAGCGCGGCCAGCGCCACCGTCCAGCGCAGCCCGAGCAGGGTGAAGAGGGGGAGGAGCAACAGCAGTTGGGCCGCCTTGGCGCGCATCGGAACCGGCGCGACGGTCCGCTCGGCGCCGTCGTCCTGCGCGGACTTCTCCAGGTGGCGGGCCAGCTTGCGCAGGGCGGGCTGCTGATAGATGTCGAGCACGGCGGCGCTCGGGTAGCGGGTGCGCAGCCTCGTCGTGAGCTGCGCGGCGGCGAGGCTGCTGCCGCCGATCGCGAAGAAGTCGTCGGACGCGCCGGCGACGGGGATGCCGAGGACCTCGCTCCACTGTTCGGCGAGCCACGCCTCGGTGCCGTAGAGCTGCTCCTTCGCGCCGGCGGTCTGCAGACCGTCCAGCGGCCACGGCAGGGCGGTGCGGTCGACCTTGCCGGAGGTTCGGGTCGGCAGGTCCTCCACCGGCGCGAGCAGCGGCACCAGGGCCGCGGGCAGTTCGGCGCGGAGCTTCTCGACGGCGGTGGCGTGGTCCCAGCCGTCCTGGGTGACGACATAGCCGACGAGCAGCTGGTTGCCGCCGCGGGCGGTGCGCACAGCGGCGGCGGCACCCGCCACGCCGGGCAGCGCCTGGAGCGCCGCGTCCACCTCACCCAGCTCGATCCGGCGTCCGCCGAGCTTGATCTGCTCGTCGGCCCGCCCGAGGAAGATCAGCCCCTCCGGCTCCGCCTTGACCAGGTCACCACTGCGGTACGCCCGCTCCCAGCCGAGCGCCTGAAGCGGCGCGTACTTCTCCGCGTCCTTCTCGGCGTCGAGGTACCGGGCGAGCCCGACACCGCCGATCACGAGCTGGCCACTGGCGCCCATCGGCACAAGGTCCCCGGCCTCGTCGACGACGGCCAGCTCCCAGCCGCTGAGCGGCAGCCCGATGCGGATCGGCTCCTCGCCGGTCATGAGGGAGGCACAGGCCACCACGGTCGCCTCGGTCGGCCCGTACGTGTTCCAGACCTCCCGCCCCTCCGTCACGAGCCGCTGCGCCAGCTCGGGCGGGCAGGCCTCGCCGCCGAAGATCAGCAGGCGTACGTCGTTGAGGGTCTCGGGCTCCCAGAGGGCGGCCAGCGTCGGCACGGTCGAGACGACGCTGATCTCCTGCTCGACCAGCCACGGCCCGAGGTCCGCGCCGCTGCGGACCTGCGCGCGCGGCACGGGCACCAGACAGGCGCCGTACCGCCAGGCCAGCCACATCTCCTCGCAGGAGGCGTCGAAGGCGACGGACAGGCCCGCCATGACCCGGTCGCCCGGGCCGATCGGGTCCTCGGTGAGGAACAGGCCGGCCTCGGCGTCCACGAACGCGGCGGCGCTGCGGTGACTCACCGCCACGCCCTTGGGCCTGCCGGTGGATCCGGAGGTGAAGATGATCCACGCATCGTGCTCGACGCCGGGCCGCGCGGCGGGAACGTCCGAGGCGCCGCTGACGGTCAGCTCGTGCCCGGCCCCGACGACCGCCCGCACGTCCGCCTCGTCGAACACCAACTCGGCCCGCTCGTCCGGGTCCTCGGCGTCCACCGGCACGTAGGCGGCACCGGCCGCCAGCACGGCGAGGATCGCCACGTACAGCTCATTGGTGCCGGAAGGGACCCGCACGCCGACCCGGTCGCCGAGCCCGACCCCGGCGTCCGCGAGCCGCCGCCGCAGCGCCTCGACCTCGACGGCCAGGGCACGGTAGGTGAGGCATCGGTGGCCGTCGTCCAGGGCGGGCTCGTCGGGGTGCGCCCGGACGGAGGCGTCGAGGATGTCGACGAGCGTGCGCGGCGAGGCGGCCGAGGAGGCGGGAAAGCGCGCCTGACCACCGAACTCCGCACGCACCTCGTCGTCGGACAACGCGAGTGCGGGGCCTTGCTGGAGGGCTGCCATCGGGTCCTCACGTGTGTTCCCGGAACGTCCGGGGCGCTGGCGGGCCCGCAGGTACGCCTGGGGATATTCCGGTCCAGCTCCAAACAAGCCTGGAATTTTAGTACGACGCTAACCGCGCACCAGGTCACCGGCCATGCGAGGAGGTCTTCCAAGGCCACCGGAAGCAGGCATTCCGGAGCCCTGACGTGGGGGTCTGTCATCCTGACGAGATCTGCCCCACACCTGCCCGCAACACAACGAGCGAGGGCCGCGACCAGTTGGTCGCGGCCCTCGCTCATCTCGTGTGTCCGAGGGGGGACTTGAACCCCCACGCCCGATAAAGGGCACTAGCACCTCAAGCTAGCGCGTCTGCCATTCCGCCACCCGGACAAGGTGTCTGTCGCGCGGGGTTTCCCCTGCGGCGACAGAGGAAACATTACCAGGCTTTCCCGGGCCCCTGATCACCCCCGGTCGCCGCGTGAACGGCGTGTGACGGACCGGGTCCGGCCTTGGGGTGGGGAGGGGGTCGGAGAGAGGATGAGGGGGACCACCAGCAGTGACAGTGGGAGGAATCAGCGTGAGCGAGACGGACACGGCCAAGGGCGTCACGGGCGAGGACGAGGTCGTGGACCTCTGTCGCGAGCTGATCCAGATCGACACCAGCAACTACGGCGACCACTCCGGGCCGGGCGAGCGCAAGGCCGCGGAGTACGTGGCCGAGAAGCTGGCCGAGGTGGGGCTCGAACCGCGGATCTTCGAGTCGCACAAGGGGCGCGCCTCCACGGTGGCCCGCATCGAGGGCGAGGATCCCTCGCGGCCCGCCCTGCTCATCCACGGCCACACCGACGTCGTACCGGCCAACGCGGCGGACTGGACCCACCACCCCTTCTCCGGCGAGATCGCCGACGGGATGGTGTGGGGCCGTGGCGCGGTCGACATGAAGGACATGGACGCCATGACGCTGGCGGTCGTACGCGACCGGCTGCGCAGCGGGCGCAAGCCGCCCCGCGACATCGTGCTCGCCTTCCTCGCGGACGAGGAGGCCGGCGGCACCTGGGGCGCCCGGCACCTCGTCGACAACCACCCGGACCTCTTCGAGGGGGTCACGGAGGCGATCGGCGAGGTCGGCGGGTTCTCCTTCACGGTCAACGAGAAGCTGCGGCTGTACCTCGTGGAGACCGCGCAGAAGGGCATGCACTGGATGAAGCTGACCGTGGACGGCACCGCCGGTCACGGTTCGATGATCCACCGCGACAACGCGATCACCGAGCTGTCGGAGGCGGTCGGCCGGCTCGGGCGGCACAAGTTCCCGGTCCGCGTCACCAAGACGCTGCGGCACTTCCTCGACGAACTCGGCGACGCGCTCGGCACCGAGCTCGACCCGGAGAACATGGACGAGACGCTCGCCAAGCTCGGCGGCATCGCCAAGCTCATCGGCGCTTCCCTGCAGAACACCGCGAACCCGACCCAGCTGGGTGCCGGTTACAAGGTCAACGTGATTCCCGGGCAGGCCACCGCGCACGTCGATGGGCGATACCTGCCGGGCTACGAGGAGGAATTCCTCGCCGACCTGGACCGCGTTCTCGGCCCGCGGGTGAAGCGCGAGGACGTGCACGCGGACAAGGCGCTGGAGACCGGCTTCGACGGAGCCCTCGTCGACGCCATGCAGACCGCGCTGTCCGCCGAGGACCCGATCGCGCGCGCCGTGCCGTACATGCTCTCGGCCGGCACCGACGCCAAGTCCTTCGCCGACCTCGGGGTGCGCTGCTTCGGCTTCGCGCCGCTGAAGCTGCCGCCGGAGCTGGACTTCGCGGGCATGTTCCACGGCGTCGACGAGCGGGTGCCGGTGGATGCGCTGAAGTTCGGCGTGCGCGTACTCGACCGTTTCATCGACGCGTCGTGACGAGTTGACGCCGCTATTCGCCCGCACGTACGGAGATCACCCGGTAGGGGTGAATGCGACGATAAGCTCGTAGCTCCATTACTCCCTCCTCGTTACAGGTGATGCGATCAGCTACTTGGATCGCATTTGCCAACAAGGAGGAATAATGATCAAGAAGGTCGTCGCCGCTGCGGCTGCCACTGGTGGTCTGGTTCTCGCGGGTGCGGGCCTGGCCGTCGCCGATGCCGGTGCCCAGGGTGCCGCCGTGCACTCCCCGGGTGTCGTGTCCGGCAACGTCGTCCAGGTGCCCGTTCATGTCCCGGTGAACGTCTGCGGCAACACGGTCTCCGTGATCGGGCTGCTGAACCCCGCCTTCGGCAACACCTGTATCAACAAGTGACGTTGTGCCTCACCCCGTGAGGGTCGCCCCATGAGGGTCCCTTCGTGAGGGTCTGAGCCCGTCGGCCTCGGTGTGCGCCCCATGCGCTCCGGGGCCGACCGGCTTTCCGCGCACGCGCCTTGTCGGTGCGTGCGCGTTCCGGAAGGTCCAAGTCCAGGACTAAGGCAGGGAAACAGCTATGCGACAGGTCACCCGCAAGGGCCTGATGACCGTGGCGGCAGCGAGCGGCGTACTCGCCGTCACCGGCGGCTACGCACACGCCGACTCGGGTGCGAACGGTTTCAGTTCGGACTCGCCCGGCGTGCTGTCGGGCAACACGGTGCAGGCGCCCGTGCACGTGCCGGTCAATGTCTGCGGCAACACCGTGAACGTGGTCGGGGTGCTCAACCCGGCCATGGGCAACAAGTGCGTCAATCACGGCGGCGGCAGCGGTTCGTCCGGGGGTGGCTACGGCGACGGAGGCTCCCACTCCGGCGGCTCCCACTCCGGCGGCTCACAGGCCGGCGGCCACGCCAGTGACTCGCCGGGCGTCGGCTCCGGCAACCACGTACAGGTGCCGATCGACGTGCCGGTCAACGTCTGCGGCAACAGCGCGAGCGTGATCGGAGTCGGCAACGCGGCGGCGGGCAACGAGTGCGCGAACGGGGAGGGCGGCGGTCACGCCACCACTCCGCCCGGCGGCGGACACCAGACGCCGCCTCCGGGCCAGCCGGGGAATCCCGGGCACCCGGGCCACCCGGGTCAGCCCGGCAAGCCGGGGACTCCCGGCACTCCTGGGCACCCCGGTCACCCGAGCACCCCGCCCACCCAGGGCGGCAACCACCCGGGCGGCTCCTCGCACACCAACCACCCGGGGGCCCGGTCCGTCACCCAGCCGCTGGGCACCGCGCAGCTCGCCCACACCGGCAGTGACCTGCCGCTCGGCCTGATCGTGCCCGCGGGCGCGGGGGCGCTGCTGGCAGGGGCCGTGCTCTACCGCCGGGCGCGATCGGCGGCGTAGCACCGCCGCTGCCCGAAGCGGCGCGGGTGTCACCACGACGCCACACACTTCCCCGGTGGCGTCGGAAACGGAGCGGGCCCCGCACTGGCGGGGCCCGCTCCGTTTCGGTCGCCTTCCGTCACCACGTGGCGCGTACCTGGCGGATGATCCGTCGGCGCAGCCGCACCCTGCGGCTGCCGTCGCGCAGCAGGCTCAGGCGGTCCAACTCCCAGTGTCCGTACTCGGCATGGTCCGTCAGCAGGCGTGTCGTGTCCGTGCGGGAGACCCCGCGCGGCACGTACACGTCGACAAATTCGTATTCCGGCATCGCATCTATTGTGCGGGCAGAGGCCCTGTGCGGATAGCGTCTGCACTATGTCTGATGCTGTGCAGCCCACCGCTGCCGAGGTACGCGCCGCCGCCGAGGCAGTCAAGACCGCACTCGACCGCCACCTGGCCGCGGTCGAGCGCAGGACGGGTGATGACGACCCGGCCGTCTACGAGGCGTTCAACGAGCTGGCCGCCGCGGCCGAGGAGTACGACGAGCTCCTCTACGACCGTTACGACGAGGTCACGCCCTTCGAGATCCCCGGTACGGAAGACACGCTGCCGCCGTATACGGGCCCGGAGGAACCGAACGCGCTGAGCGTCCTGATCCGCCGGGACTACGCGGTGGTGGAGCCGCAGCGACTGCTGGCGCAGGCCCAGCGGGTGGAGGCCGTGGAGGAGGACGGGGCCACCGCCACCGCGGGCTTCGACGCGGCGTCCGGCACGATCCATGGGGCGCTCGGGGTTCTGTTCGGCGAGTTCGAACCGGACGAGATCGCCTCCCGGCACAAGGAGTTCGGCCTCGAGGAGGGCGACTCGACACTCTGGGTGACCGCCGCTGACGAACCCGCCGAGCCCGGCGAGTGGCTGGAGGCCCCGTTCGAATCGATCGACCCGCAGCGGGTCGTCTGCCGCTTCGACGTCAGCGCGGTCTTCGACGACGAGCCGGACGACGATCTGGAGGGCGACCTCGGCCCCAGCGAGGATCTCGAGCCGTTGGACCCCCTGGAACCGTTGGACCCCTTGGACGCGGATCGTTGAGTACGGCGGATCACTGAGGGTGCAGGGGGGTGGCGGTCACCGGATTCGGTGGCCGCCACCCCCTGCACGGAGAGGTCAGCCCGAGGCCGGCACCTGGGCCTTGAGCAGGGCGGACAGACGGGTGGTGCGCGGTTTCTGCGGAACCTCGGCCACCGCACGCGGCAGGGCCTGTTCCACCCCGTGGACCACGGACAGGTGCCGCTCGGCCCGGCCGAAGGCCGTGTACACCCAGGACCTGGTCAGGGACTGCGCCGCGTCGCCGGGGAGCACCACGACCGCCGCGGGCCAGCGCATGCCCACCGCCTGGTGCGCCGTGAGCGCCCAGCCGTGCCGCACGGACTGCTCCACCCGCTCCTTCGGTACGACGACGGGGATGCTCGCGCATTCCAGGTGCAGCCCGTCGGCGTCGGCCTTCACCACGTGCCCCGGCACCGAACGGCCCGGCGCGGGGGAGTACGCGATCCGGTCGCCCGGGTCGAAGCCGCCGAAACGGCCCGGGCCGGGGTTCAGCCGCTCCTTGAGCGCCGTGTTCAGCGCGCGGGTGCCGACCGCGCCGCCGTGCCCCGGTGTGATCACCTGTGTCTGCTCGGCCGGGATGCCGATCGCGCGCGGAACCGAGTCCGCGACCAGCTGCACTGTGCGGTGCACCGCGTCGCCGGCGTCGCGCACGGGGACGATCACGACCTCCTTGCCGGGCGCCTCCACCTGGTTGAGCTCCCCGATGCCGACCCCGGAGACGAGCTCGCCGATGGGCCCTGGATCAGGCGTCCGCGAGGCCACCTGCGGGCACGCGCGGGCGGCGAGCAGGTCCGCGAAGACCCGCCCCGGCCCGGCCGACCACAGCACCGCCGGATCCCCGCTCAGCACCAGCCGCGCCCCGTCCGGCAGCGACTCCGCCAGCACGGCCGCCGTCTCGACATCGAGCTGCGGCGCGTCGAGGACGACGAGCAGGTCGAGGTCCAGCGCGCCGTCCGCGTCCCGCCCGGGTCCTTCGACTCCGGCAAGCAGCCCGGCGACGGTCGCCACCTGCGGCCCCGCCCCCGTCTGGGTCGCCGCACCGTCCCGCACCCCCGTCAGCAGTGCCGCGAAGCGGTGGTGGCCGTCGGTCGTGTGTGTGGCGGCGCATGCCCGCAGGCCGAGGTGGGTGGCCGCGGCGACCAGTGCTGCCGCTTCCGTGCGGGAGGCCTCGCCGCCGGTGTGCAGGACGAGGCCGTGACCGGCGACGGCGCGGATCAGCTCCGCGGCGGAGCCGGTCGTGGAGGTGGCGGCCCGCTCCCAGTCGGCGGCCGAACCGTCCTCCTTCGGTACGGAGTTCATCACCCGGGCCAGTCCGTCGGCGAGGCTCTCCTCCGCCAGGGCATACCGCTCCAGGCCGATGAGGACGCGGACCGGGCGCTCCTCGGACTCCTCGTCTCCCTCTTCCCGCTCTTCTCGCGCGGCGGGCGCCGTGTCGAGGGCGTCCTGGAAGACCAGGGCCTCGCCCTCGGCGAGAGCGCTCTGCACGGCCGCGTCCGGATCCGGCACCGAGCGCTGGGTGAGCGCGGCGCTGAGCGCCGGGGCGTCGAGGGCCGTGTGCCCGGCCAGGGCCGCCTGCTCCAGGAGCCACACGGTGAGCGCCCGTCCGCGCCGCTCGTCGTCCGGGCCGCACTCCGCGCCGAGCAGCGCCCGGGCGAACCCGTCGGCCTGCTCGGGCCGCACCCCGGTGACCCGCAGCAACTGCCACGGGTCCTCGCGCAGTCGCTCGTCGGCGCCCTCGCCCAGGGCCGCGACGACCTGCGGCGCGAGCGCGTCGGGCGCGCCGCCGCCGGTCAGCACGGCGCGTACGGCCTCGACGGTTTCCGGTGCGGCGGCCGTGGGCGTGGCGGCCGGGGCGACCACGGGCTGCGGCCGCCGCACCGGCTCCTGCGCGCTTCTGCGCGGCGCCGGCGCGGGCTCGCGGAACGCGGTGGCCATGGGCTTCTCGCCGCTTTCCACGGCCCGTACCGCCGCGAGCAGCTCCGCGGCCGTCCCGCTGAGCTTGGCCCCGGCCTCGATGGGCCCCTGCCTTTCAGCCTTCCGCCGCTCGATCCGCTCACGCTCAAGGCGCTGGGCCGCCAACTCCGCCTCGGCCTCGGTCAGTTTCGAGGTGTCTTCGGAGCCCTCGGCGCCTTCGCTCCCCTCGGACGCCTCCGCGTCCGTCTTCACGTCCTCGGAGGGCGCGTCGGCGCCCGGCGCCGCCGGCTCCGCTTCCTCCGTGGTCTCGGGCTGCTCCGTGCTCACAGCGTGCTCCAGTCGTGATCGGGATAGTGGTGCACCGGTGCCGACACATCGTCGAGCGCCCGGCAGATCTCGTCAGGAAGACTAAGGGCCTCCACTGACAACGCGGCCGTGAGCTGCTGTGCGTTGCGCGCGCCGACGACGGGGGCGGCGACGCCGGGCCGGTCGCGGACCCAGGCGAGAGCCACCTGGAGCGGGGTGACCGCGAGGCCGTCCGCCGCGGTCGTCACCGCGTCCACGATGCTGCTCGCCGTGTCGTCCAGGTACGGCGCGACGAACGGCGCGAGATGCTCCGAGCCGCCCCGGGAGTCGGAGGGCGTGCCGCCCCGGTACTTGCCCGTGAGCACGCCCCGCCCCAGCGGCGAGGAGGGCAGCAGGCCGACGCCGAGGTCGAGGGCGGCGGGCAGCACCTCCCGCTCGACGCCGCGCTGGAGCAGCGAGTACTCCATCTGCGTACTGGCCAGACGGGTGCGCGTCCCAGGAGCGGCGAGCTGCCAGGTCGCCGCCTTGGCGAGCTGCCAGCCGCAGAAGTTGGACACGCCCGCATAGCGCGCGCGACCGCTGCTGACGGCCAGGTCGAGGGCCTGGAGGGTCTCGTCCAGAGGGGTGCCGGGGTCGTACGCGTGGACGTGCCACAGGTCCACGTGGTCCGTGCCCAGGCGGGTGAGCGAGGCGTCGAGGGCGGACAGCAGATGGCCGCGCGAGCCGTCGAAGCGGCGGTCGGGGTCGGGCACGCTCCCCGCCTTCGTCGAGATGACCAGGTCCCGGCGCGGCACGAGCCCTTCTATGAGGCGTCCGAGGAGATACTCGGCCTCCCCGTCCCCGTACACGTCCGCGGTGTCTACGAGGGTTCCGCCCGCTTCCCAGAACACCTTCAAGAGGTCCGCGGCGTCATGCTCGGCGGTGTCCCGCCCCCAGGTGAGGGTGCCGAGTCCGATCCGGGACACACGCAGGCCGGTACGGCCGAGATGCCTCTGCTCCATGAACGCCGAGATTACTGGCCGGAACTCGGTACGTGGGTCCCTGTGGACAACCGGAAACGGCGTCCTGTGGACAAGTGGGACCAGCGTCCGGTGGACAACCCGGACCGGCCGAGCGCCAACCCGTCCCTGCCGCCGCGCCCACCGGGACGCTAGGGTCTGCGGCACAAGGGACATTACTGATCGGTAAGGGGATCGGCCATGCAGCTCGGGATCAACCTCGGCTACTGGGGCGCCGGAATGGACGCGGACAATCTCGCCGTCGCCCAGGAGGCCGACCGGCTCGGATACGCCGTCTGCTGGGCCGCCGAGGCCTACGGCTCCGACGCGGCCACCGTGCTCACCTGGGTCGCCGCCCAGACCGAGCGCATCGACGTGGGCTCGGCCATCTTCCAGATCCCGGCCCGTCAGCCCGCGATGACCGCGATGACCGCCGCGACCCTGGACTCGCTCTCCGGTGGCCGCTTCCGCCTCGGCCTCGGTGTCTCGGGACCGCAGGTCTCCGAGGGCTGGTACGGCGTCAAGTTCGACAAGCCGCTGGCCCGCACCCGGGAGTACGTGGCGATCGTACGGAAGGCGATGACGCGGGAGCGGCTCTCCTACGAGGGCGAACACTGGACCCTGCCGCTGCCGGGCGGCCCGGGCAAGCCGCTCAAGCTGACCGTGCACCCCGAGCGCGAGCACATCCCGCTGTACATCGCCGCGATCGGCCCCAAGAACCTCGAGCAGACCGGCGAGATCGCCGACGGCGCGCTGCTGATCTTCCCCTCGGCCGACCACCTCGAGGACACCGCGATCACCTACCTGCGAGCGGGCCGCGAGAAGGCCGGCAAGACGATGGAGGGCTTCGACGTCTGCCCGACGCTGCCGCTCGCCCTCGGCGACGACAAGGACGTGCCGACGCTCGCCGACATGTTCCGCCCGTACACCGCCCTGTACGTCGGCGGCATGGGCAGCCGCAAGCAGAACTTCTACAATCAGCTCGCCCAGCGCATGGGCTACGAGAAGGAAGCCGCCGAGATCCAGGACAAGTACCTGTCCGGCGACAAGGAGGGCGCGGCCGCCGCCATCCCGCACTCCCTGATCGACCAGACCACCCTGCTCGGCTCCGTCGACCGCATCGCCGACCGTATGAAGGCCTACGCCGCTGCCGGGGTCACCACGCTCACGCTGGCCCCCGCGGGCTTCACGCTGGACGACCGGATCGCCTCGCTCCGGGCCGGTTCCGACGCCCTCGAGCGGGCCGGTCTCGCGTAACGCGGGCGACAACTTCGCGGGAGAGTTTCCGCGGCCGTGGTGGGGGCTCGGGGGTCTTCCCCGCCACGGCCGTCACGGGGAACAACGCGTGGGCGCCCCCTTGGTTACGCGCCGGGGCCTGCCTCCCCGTCCGCCGTTTGGCGGATTTGTCCGACACATCGGTTGCCGTGCTCCTGGCATCCCATTTGACTCGTTTTCTGCGCAACCCTGCAGAGAGGTGTCAGCGATGCTTTCGGCCAAGAGTCTGTTCCAGGAAATCCTCGCCAACGACGAGTCGTTCCGGCTCTTCTGCTCCATCGCCGCCAGTGGGGAGTCGCAGGGGGGCTGGGAGAACGGGCGGATCGCCGCCCTGATCCCGCCGGCCGAACGCGCGCTCGCGCCCAAGATCGCCCGGCACGGCGCCGACGAGGACAAACACGGGCGGATCTTCAACGCCCTCATGAAGAAGCGCGGGCTGGAGTCCGTCGCCGTCCCGCCGGACACCGACTACACCATGCTCCTGGAGCGGCACGGGATCGGTCTGGCGCACGAGCGGCTCAAGGGCGACCAGCCGCTCACCGTGCAGGACATCGTCACCTACCTCTCCCACAGCCGGGTCACCGAGCAGCGCGCCTCCGAGCAGATGGAGCTGCTGCGCAGGTGCTTCGCCGACCACCCCGACATCGGCCGCGCGGTGAAGATGATCTCCAGTGACGAGAACAACCACCTCGCCTACTGCCACGAGGAACTGCTGCGCCTCGCGTACACCGGACACGGCCGCGCCATCCAGCGGGCGCTGCGCGAGTGCGCGCTCGCGGAGATCCGCGTCTACCGGGACGTCAGCCTCGCCGTGATGGCCCACATGGGGCGCATCCTCGGCTGGTCCAGGGCCAGGGCGGCGGTGCTCGCCGCCGGCATTCACGCCGTGTACGCGTATGAGCGGGCGGGGGGCTGGCGCCGGATGGTCTCGCTCAGGACGCCCGAGCGGCGCGACGCGCTGGGCGGTCCCGCGACGGCGGCAACCGAATTCGCGTGACCCACGCGCGCGAGCACCCGGGTTTCGCGTGACACGCGGCCACGCGCGCGTGAGCCCCGCTCTCAGAGCCACCCCCGCCGCTTGAACAGTCGGTACAGCAGGACCTCCAGCGCCGCCATCGCCAGCAGCACCGCCGGATACGACCACAGCCAGTGCAGCTCGGGCATGTGGTCGAAGTTCATCCCGTAGATCCCCGCGATCATGGTGGGTACCGCGGCCATGGCCGCCCACGCGGAGATCTTCCGCATGTCGTCGTTCTGCCGCACGCTCATCTGCGCGAGATGCGCCGAGAGGATGTCGGAGACCAGCCGGTCCAGACCCTCCACGGACTCGTTCACGCGCGTCAGATGGTCGTTGACGTCACGGAAGAAGGGCTGCGCCTCGTCGTTCACGAAGGGCACTGCCGCGCCGGAGACGCCCGGGCCCGACAGCCGGGACAGCGGCAGCGCCAGCGGGACCGTGGCCCTGCGGAACTCCAGCACCTGCCGCTTGAACGTGTAGATCCTGGACGCCGTGTTGCGCGAGCCGCCGACCGTCGGCGAGAAGACCTCCGCCTCCAGCTCCTCCAGGTCGGTCTGCAGCTCGGTGGCCACCTCCAGATAGTGGTCGACGATGGCGTCCGCGATCGAGTAGAGCACCGTCGTCGGGCCGTGCCTGAGCATCTCGGGGTCCGCCTCAAGACGGCGCCGTACGGCCCCGAGGGGCGAGCCCTCGCCGTGCCGGACCGTCACCACGAAGGAGTCCCCGATGAAGATCATGACCTCGCCGGTGGAGACGGCGTCGCTGTCGGGCTCGTACACGACCGGCTTGAGGACCAGGAAGAGCGAGTCGTCGTAGACCTCCAGCTTGGGCCGCTGGTGCGCCTTCAGGGCGTCCTCGACCGCCAGCGGGTGCAGCCCGAACTCCTCGGTGACGAGGTCGAACTCCTTCTCCGTCGGCTCGTGCAGCCCGATCCACACGAAGGCGTCATGGGAGGCACGCGCCTCGTCCAGCGCGTCCGATAGGTCGTCGGGGCCCTCAGTCCGCTGTCCGTCACGGTAGATGGCGCAGTCGACGATCACGGAGCGTATTCTTCCGCCGCCCGGGGCGTAGCGCACTCCGGCCGCCGCCTCCCAGGGGCCGGGCCTCGTTCCCCCGGCGTCCGTTTACGCTGGGCCGCATGCCCACCCTGATCCTCGTCCGGCATGGACGTTCCACCGCCAACACCGCGGGACTGCTCGCCGGCTGGACGCCCGGCGTGGCCCTCGACGAGCGCGGCGCCGAGCAGGCCGCGGCCCTTCCGGGGCGGCTCGCCGGGCTGCCGATCTCCGAGGTCGTCACCAGCCCCCTGCAACGCTGCCAGGAGACCGTCCAGCCGCTCCTCGACGCCAGGCCCGAGCTGCGGGCGCACAGCGACGAGCGCATCGGGGAGGCCCACTACGGCGACTGGTCCGGCCGCAAGCTCGCCGAGCTGAAGGACGAGCCGCTGATGGACGTCGTACAGGCGCATCCGTCCGCGGCGGCGTTCCCCGGTGGCGAATCGATGCGGGCCATGCAGACACGGGCCGCCGAGGCGGTACGCGAGTGGAACGCGCGCGTGGAGCGCGATCACGGCGGGGACGCCGTGTACCTCATGTGCTCGCACGGCGACATCATCAAATCCCTTGTCGCGGACGCACTCGGACTTCATCTCGACCTCTTCCAGCGGATCTCTGTCGAACCGTGTTCCATCACCGCGATCCGTTACACACGGTTGAGGCCGTTTCTCGTACGTCTCGGGGACACCGGTGATTTCGCGTCCCTGGCGCCGCGCGAGGAAGCCCCGAGCGACGACGCCCCGGTCGGGGGCGATGCGGGCGCACCGTGATCGTCGGCCGCAGTAGGGTGAAGCGGTCGAAGCAGCACAGTAGTTGTCAGCAGGTTCTCAGCAGCCGATGCGGGCCGACGCAGTCAGCCGGTCCTCATGTCGATTCAATGGAGACAGGACGTGTCCCGTCAGGTGTTCCTCTACGACCCCCCGGACCGTTTCGTGGCCGGTACGGTCGGGTTGCCCGGGCGCCGTACCTTCTTCCTGCAGGCCTCCTCAGGGCCCCGGGTGACCAGTGTGGCCCTGGAGAAGACCCAGGTCGCCGCGCTCGCCGAGCGCATGGACGAACTCCTCGACGAGGTCGTACGGCGCACCGGGGGAAGCGCGCCCGTCCCCGCCATGGCCCCGGCCGAGGTGTCCGACACCGATCCCCTGGAGACCCCCGTCGAGGAGGAGTTCCGGGTCGGGACCATGGCGCTGGCCTGGGACGGTGACGAACAGCGCATGATCGTCGAGGCGCAGGCTCTCGTGGAGCTCGACGCCGAGTCCGACGAGGACCTCGCGGAGGCCGAGGAGCGGCTGCTCCAGGACGAGGAGAACGGTCCGCCGATGCTCCGGGTCCGGCTCACCGGCGCGCAGGCCCGGGCCTTCGCCAAGCGCGCCCTCGACGTGGTCAACGCGGGCCGGCCGCCCTGCCCGCTGTGCAGCCTCCCGCTCGACCCGGAAGGACACGTATGTCCGCGCCAGAACGGATACCGCCGCGGAGCGTGACCACGGCCGAGCTGCTCGCCAAGGGCGAGCTGAAGGTGCGCGGACAGATCCGTGAGGCCTCGAACGCGGTGCTGTACTGCTCCGTGTCGTACGAGGGCCGCGACGCGTTCTGTGTCTACAAGCCGGTCGCCGGGGAGCGGCCCCTGTGGGACTTCCCCGACGGCACCCTGGCGCAGCGCGAGGTCGCGGCGTACGAGGTCTCCGAGGCGACCGGGTGGGGGCTCGTGCCGCCCACCGTGCTGCGCGAGGGACCGTACGGCGAGGGCATGTGCCAGCTGTGGATCGAGGCGACGCCGGAATCGGACCTGCTCGCCCTGGTGGCGGGCGAGGAGCCCGCGGACGGCTGGAAGGCCATCGGCTTCGCCGAGGTCGGCGAGGGCGAGACGGCGCTGCTCGTGCACGCCGACGACGTCCGGCTGCGCCGGCTCGCCGTCCTCGACGCCGTGATCAACAACGCCGATCGCAAGGGCGGTCATCTGCTGCCCGACGGCGATGGCCGCCTGTACGGGATCGACCACGGGGTCACCTTCAACGCCGAGAACAAACTGCGCACGTTGTTGTGGGGATGGGCGGGGGAGCCGCTGGTCTCCGAGGCGGTCTCGGTGCTCACTTCCCTGCGGGACGGCTTGGCGCCGGGCGCGGCGCTGGCCACTCGGCTGGCCGAACTCATCACGCCCGCTGAGGTGGATGCCACGCGCGCGCGTGTCGAGGCGCTGCTCGGCTCCGGGAAGCACCCGGAACCAAGCGGGGAGTGGCCTGCGATTCCGTGGCCGCCGGTGTGACGTCACGGACGTAGCTGCAGGCCTGAGTGCCGCCCGGGGACGGCACCCGTCCCAAAGAGAGCGGCACGCTGCCGCGCCGGTAAGCGCGCACACCCCAGCCCGGCTCGGACTCGGGCCCGGCTCGGACTCGGGCCCGGCTCGGACTCCGGCCCGGCAGAAGGGCGCTGCGGCACAGGGCGGCGCCACGCGCAAGAGGGCCTTTTCGGTCGTCAGCCGCTGGCCGGTTCGTATACGCAAGTTCCGTCCGGTTAGGCTCATGACATGCATGCCTGGCCCGCTTCTGAGGTCCCCGCCCTGCCTGGTGAGGGCCGCGACCTCCGGATCCACGACACCGCGACCGGTGGCCTCGTCACCCTTGACCCCGGTCCCGTCGCCCGTATCTACGTGTGCGGCATCACGCCGTACGACGCGACCCACATCGGTCACGCGGCGACCTACAACGCGTTCGACCTCGTTCAGCGCGTGTGGCTCGACACCAAGCGGCAGGTTCACTACGTCCAGAACGTGACCGACGTCGACGACCCGCTCCTGCAGCGGGCGGAGCGCGACGGCGTCGACTGGGTGGGACTCGCCGAGAAGGAGACCGCCCTCTTCCGTGAGGACATGACGGCACTGCGGATGCTGCCGCCGCGGCACTACATAGGCGCCGTCGAGGCGATACCCGGCATCGTGCCGCTCGTCGAGCGGCTGCGGGACTCGGGAGCGGCGTACGAACTCGAAGGGGATGTGTACTTCTCCGTCGAGTCCGACCCGAACTTCGGCAAGGTGTCGGGCCTCGACGCCGCCGCCATGCGGCTGCTCTCCGCCGAGCGGGGCGGCGACCCGGACCGTCCGGGCAAGAAGAACCCGCTCGACCCGATGCTCTGGATGGCCGCGCGAGAGGGTGAGCCCAGCTGGGACGGCGGCTCGCTCGGGCGCGGCCGGCCCGGCTGGCACATCGAGTGCGTCGCCATCGCCCTGGATCACCTGGGCATGGGCTTCGACGTCCAGGGCGGCGGCTCCGACCTCGCCTTCCCGCACCATGAGATGGGCGCCTCGCACGCCCAGGTGCTGACGGGCGAGTTCCCGATGGCCAAGGCGTACGTCCACGCCGGCATGGTCGCCCTCGACGGCGAGAAGATGTCGAAGTCCAAGGGCAACCTGGTCTTCGTGTCCAAGCTCCGCTACGACGGGGTCGATCCGGCCGCCATACGGCTCGCGCTGCTGGCGCATCACTACCGGGCCGACTGGGAGTGGACGGACTCCGTCCTCGACCACGCGGTGGCCCGCCTGGAGAACTGGCGGGCGGCGGTGTCGCGGCCCGACGGGCCGTCCGCCGACGCGCTCGTACAGGAGATCCGCGACGCCCTCGCGAACGACCTGGACGCACCGGCCGCGCTCGCCGCGGTCGATCGCTGGGCCGCACTCCAGCACGAGACGGGCGGCACGGACGAGGGCGCCCCCGGCGTCGTGTCGCGCGCCGTGGACGCCCTGCTGGGTGTCGCCCTGTAGTTCCTCATGCGGCGGGGGGCCGGGGGGGGGTGGAACCCCCCGCGGCCACATCCGCCGG
>NZ_JBEZKJ010000110.1:0-24591 GCF_040651675.1 Streptomyces sp. NPDC048415
CGCATGGCCGGGGCTCCGCCCTCGACGCTCAATCCGAACACCGGCGCAGAGAAGTGGCTGGTCACCCGAACCCGGGAGCGACACAAGGCAGTTCAGCGACTGCTGGCCCGCGGATGGACGATCAGCGCCATCGCACGGGAGTTGGGCCTTGCCCGGCACACCGCGGAACGCTATGCACACTGCAAGAGCCTCGACGGCCTCATCGAAGGCGCCCTTCGCACCACACACCTGGACGACTACAAGCCTTACCTGATCCGGCGCTGGAACGAAGGGTGCACCGATGCCGCCCGTCTCTTCCGGGAGATCCAGGCTCAGGGCTACCCGGGACGAACCCCGCAAGCCGTGCGACGCTGTCTCCGGCCGCTTCGCACCGGCCTCGGCTCCATCCGGTCGCCGGCCCCGGTGCTCAAACCGCAGCAGATCACCAACTGGATCATGTGGAACCCCCAGCATCTGCGCGACGCCGAAGAACGCCAGCCGGGTGAAGTACTCAGCCGCTGCCCGGAGTTGACTGCCATCCGAGGCCACGTGCACGCCTTCGCACGCATGGTCTGCGACCTCGGTGGAAACAACCTGCCAGCCTGGAGGGACGCCGTCCACGCCGATGACCTACCCGCCCTGCACGCCTTCGCCGACGGTCTCCAGCGTGATCACCAGGCTGTCACCGCGGGCCTTACGCTGCCCTGGAACTCCGGCCCTGTCGAAGGCCACGTCAACCGGATCAAGATGCTGAAGCGACAGATGTATGGAAGAGCCGGATTCGCACTGCTTCGCAAACGAGTCCTCCTCTCCTGACTCCAACCACACTCCGTCACCCCGTCACGGAAATCTTGACTGAGCCCATCGAGAAACCGGCTTCGTCTTCGAAACAGAGCCAGGCCGCGAGCGCCGCTACGGCGCTTTCACGTGGGGCCAGGTCTCCTTCATCCAGCCGGTGACCGCTTCCTCGTTGCGCTCCAGCGCACGGCGGGCCGGGACCTGATGGCTGAAGCCGTGCCGATGCAGCATTTGCGCGATCGCCGACAGCGTCATGCTCTTGTGGAACCGGCGCCCGATCAGAGTCTTGATCCGCGCCAGCGTCCAGGTCTGGTCCGGCCAGCCGTGCGCCACCGGCCCCCGGGCCAATTCCTGCTCGAGTACCTCGAACAGTGCCTCACTCAGCCTGGGCCTGGACGCCGGCCCTTTCGACTCCAGGGCCGACGTGCCGCCGCGCTCCCACGCCTGATGCCAGCGTTGCACCGACCGCACGCTGACACATAACTGCCTGGCGACCACGGCATTGTCGTGTCCCAGAGTGAACAACTCGGCTGCCTGCATCCGGATGTGTCCACGAAACGCGCGTCGCTCCGCGGTCAGCCCTCCACCCTGCGGATACCTCATGCAACCGGCCTACCGCGACAATCACCACTTGTCAGCCACGACATCACGCCAACAAAGTCAGTAACTGGTTGCCGATGCGCTGCGGCTGACCGGTGCGGATCGCCTCGGGTAGCGGATGCGGATCGTCCAGGGACAGGCCGTGCAGGCAGTCGGCCTCCCCGGGGGAGATCGCGGCATCGGCGCCGGGCCGAGTGGGGTGACCAAGGCAGCGCGATCGGAGCCAGGCAGATCGAGCCATGACAGGGTGACCCCGGATCCGTGTGGCCATCGCCGGGTGGCGAATTGGGAGCCGTCTGCTGCTATGCAGCACACTCATGGGGCGGATCGTTCGGCTTGTCCGGCGATGCGCTGTGCGCTCCGCAGGGTGGCGGCGTCGATGAGCTTGCCGTCGTGGGTGGCGGCTCCGGCCCCGGACCGCGCGGCTTCCTCGTGCGCCGCGATCATGTTCCTGGCCGCGGCGACCTGGTCCGGGCTCGGGGCGTATTCCTCATTGGCGATGTCGGTCTGCGACGGATGTACGGCCACTTTCCCGTCGAAGCCGAGGGTCCGCGACATGACGCACTCACGCCGGTAGCCGTCTGGGTCGGCCAGGCCGGCGTAGGCGCCATCGACTGCCGCGATGCCTGCCGAGCGCGCGGCGATCACCATCGCGCTGCGCACGTAATGCCAGACATCTCCCGGATAAAGGTCACGGCGGTCGTTTCCCGCCGCGCGCAAGTCCACGCCTTGGGAGGCGGAGAAATCGCCGGGCCCGAAGGACAGGGCCTCGATCCGCCGGCTGCACCGAGCGATCGCGGGCAGCTCCGCCATCGCGGCGACGTCCTCGATCACCACCTCAATGCCGATCGGGCGGCTCAGGCCGGCCTGGTGTTCCAGCTCCGCCAGCGTAGTGGCGACCCACCACACCTGGCGCGGGCTTGTCACCTTGGGAATCACCACCAGGTCGAGGTGGCTCCCGGCGGCCGGGACGAGGGCCGCGAGATCGGCCAGAGACTGCCCTTGCCCCGGGGCATTGATCCGCACCGCGCGCGCCGGTCCTGCCCACTCGAGCCCGGTGAGTGCCGCGATCGCACCCTGGCGGGCCTCGGCCTTGCGGTCGGGGGTGACGGCGTCCTCCAGGTCGATGATGACAATGTCGGCCGGACTCTGCGCCGCCTTCTTGAGCATCTTCTCGCTGGTGGCCGGGGTGACCAGTTCGCTGCGCCGCAGCCTGGGCATCACGACTCCCCTCGCATCTGCGACAGGTTCGAGCGCCGGTAGCTCAGGATCACCTCGCCGGAGGTGTCGCGGCCCGTGGTGAGCCACTCGACCACTCCCCAGCCGGGACGCGACTGCGACGCCCTGGAGCCGAGGACCACGGAGGAGGCACGGACCGTGTCGCCGTCGTACATGTTCCGGTGGAAGGTCAGGTCCTCCACGGCGAGGAAGGGGCCTCCGGCTTCGGACAGATCTTCGACGGAAAGGCCGCCGACGGTCGTGTAGACAAGCATCGGGTTGATCGGAATCGCCGGGTGCCCGAGGCGGCGCGCATAGGTGACGTCGAAGTAGAGGGGGTTGAAGTGCATCATGCGGGTGCTGTAGGCGAGGCTCTCCGCCAGCAGCAGGGTTCGGCCCCAGTGATGCTCGAACTCCCGTTCCGTTGTGAAGTCCTCGAAATACAAACCACGCTGGCGTACGACTTTTTGCATCGTGTTCCACCCTCCCGGCGATTGACAACGTCCGGCCGGCTGCCAGTGGCCGCCGCCCGGTGACTGCCCGTTCGGCTCCGCCCCTCAGTGGGGCTTCGTGACCGGCACGCTAAACCTCTGAGGTTTCGGGGTCAAGCCCTTGCCTTCCGCATCGGCGGACCCTACGGTGCAAACCTCAGAGGTTTTGGGTCGGCATCGACCTGATGCCAGGAAGGGGTCTTCATGAGCACAGTCCTAAGCCCGGAACATCGTGAGCTGCAGGAGGCGGCGAGAGAGTTCGCCACCAAGGAGGTGGAGCCGATCGCGGGCCGCCTTGACCTGGAGGACTCGCGGATTCCTGACGAGCTCTACGAGAAGATGGCCAGGATCGGCTACTTCGGGATCTGTGCGCCGACCGAGTACGGCGGCCTGGGCATGGATGCCACGGCATTGTGCGTGGTGACCGAGGAACTGTGTCGGGCAAGCATGTCGGTCGGAAGCCTGATCCAGCGCAATGTCGTGTGCGCCGATCTGCTCGTCCGGCACGGGACGGACGAGCAGATCGAGCGGTACGTGGAGCGGCTGGTCACCGGTCAGATCCAGGCAGCCTCCGCGGGCACCGAGCCGGACGCCGGGTCCGACGCGGCCAACATCTCCACCAGGGCCGAGCGCCGCGGTGAGTCCTACCTGCTGACCGGCACGAAGCAATGGTGCACCAATGCCGACGTGGCCGAGGTCCTGTTCACCTATGTGCGGACCAGTAACGAGTCAAAGCACGGCGGCGTCAGCCTGCTCACCGTGGACAAGCCGAAGGGCGAGTTCCTGCCGCCGAAGCTGACCGGCACGCATCTGGCCACGTGCGGGTACCGCGGAATGTGGTCCTACCAGCTGTACTTCGACGAACTCGAGGTCCCGGCCGCGAACCTGGTCGGCGGCGTGGAAGGCAAGGCCTTCCAGCAGCTGATGGGCGGCTACGAAATCGCGAGGACCGGCTTCGCGTTCCGCTGCATCGGGCTGGCCCGCGCCGCCTACGAGGCGGCGCTCGCCTACAGCCGTGATCGCGTTCAGTTCGGCCGGCCGATCCAGGATTTCCAGGCCGTGCGGTTCAAGCTCGCCGACATGCGCACTCAGATCGAAGCAGCCCGCGCACTGGGATACCTGGCGGCGGCCAAGCTGGACGCCGGTGAGCGCGCCGATCTGGAGGCCGGCATGGCCAAACTGTTCGCCGCCGAGATGGCCCGGAAGGTCTGCTGGGACGCCCTCTACATTCATGGCGGCAACGGCTACGCCATCGACTCCCCGGTCAACAGGTATTGGCGGGACTCGGGCGGGCTGCCCATCGGCGAGGGGACCAGCGACATTCAGCGGGAGATCATCGCCCGCCGTATCACTGAGAGGAAGTGACGGAACAATGTCCTACACCAGCCCGGACAGCTACTGGGAAGATTTCACCGTCGGGACGCACTACGAGCACGTGCGCGGACGGACGGTCTCCAACGAGGACAACCTCGCCATCACCCACCTCACCCTGAACACCGCCCAGGGCCACTTCAACCTGGACTACATGCGCAGTGTGCTTGACGGCATGTTCCACGAGCGGCTCGTCATGGGCGGGGTCACCCTTTCGCTGGTCATCGGCCTGACATCTGAGGACATGAGCGAGAACGCCATCGCCGACGTCGGATTGACCGGCATCCGCATGCCGAACCCGGTCTACCGAGAAGAAACGCTGTACGCCACGAGCGAGGTCGTCGAGCTCCGCGAATCGGGGTCGCAGGACAGCGGCCTGATGACCTACCGATTCACCGGCCGGAAAGCAGACGGAACCGAGGTGTGCACCGGCCTGCGTACGGTCCTGCTCAAACGCCGGGCCTTCTGGGCCAAGGCCGACGGCAACCTCGAAGGGGGATCCGATGCCAGCAGCTCTTGAGGGTATTCGCGTGGTCGACGTGACCCAAGGGGTCGCGGGACCGCTCTGCACCAGACTGCTCGCCCAGATGGGCGCGGATGTGATCAAGGTCGAGCGGCCGGGCTCCGGTGACCCCGTCCGGCAGTGGGATGACATCGTCAACGGCATGTGTTCCGGGCACGCCTGGGTCAACCCCGGCAAGCGGAGCATGACGCTCGACCTCAAAAAGCCGGAGGGCATGGAAGTCCTGGGAAGGCTGCTGGAGGGGGCGGATGTATTCATCGAGAACTTCGTCCCGGGGACCATGGAGAGCTTCGGGCTCGACTTCGATGCCCTGCGAGAGGCGAACCCGAAGCTGGTCATCTGCAGAATCTCCGGATTCGGACAGGACGGGCCGTATCGCGACAGGCCGGCCCTCGACCTGATCATTCAGGGCGAGACGGGGCTGATCAGCACCAACGGGACACCGGAAGAACCGGCAAAGATTTCCGTCTCGCTCGGCGACATCTCCGGCTCCATGTACGGGGTGATTGCCATTCTGGAGTCTCTTTACCACCGCGAGCGCACAGGCGACGGGCAACTCATCGATCTGGCGCTGTTCGACGCCGTGATGTCCTGGACAGGCTACTTCCCGTTCGTGTGGTGGTACCGCCACACGAACCCCGAGCGGGTCGGGCTCAACCATCACACGATGTTCCCTTACGGCGCCTACGAATGCGCCGACGGGCGGAGTGTCATCGTGGCGGCAGGAGCCGGCAGCCGGGAACAGTGGCTGAAGTTCTGTACCGCCCTGCAGCATGTCGAACTGGTGGACGATCCGGCCTACGCCACCAACGGGTTGCGCATGCAGAACCGCGAGCAGCTCGACCCGATCGTCCGCAAGGCGATCAAGGCCATGCCCCTGGAATTCTGGCTGGAACGCTTCCTCGAAGTAGGGATCCCCTCGGGGGCGATGAACGACTTCGCCACGGCGATGGAGCACCCGCGCATGATCCATCGAGAGCTGGTACGTGAAGTCGACAGCGCGGTGGGCCCGGTCAAGGTCTTCGACTTCGCCCCTCAGATTTCGGGGCTGGATTCCGTGAACAAGCTGGGGCCGCCGCTCCTCGGTGAACACACCGACCAGATCCTCACCGAACTGGGATACGACCATACCGCGCTGACTTCGCTGCGCACTTCTCGCATCATTGGATAGCCATCCAGGTTGAGGCGGCAACGCCGAGCCCTTGTTATTCGGCGGTTGATGGCCGGCACTGGTTGTGTCCTTCCGCGTTGGCGGCGCGCCGCCGGGACGACTGTGAGGTCTCCCGCGGCGAGCCGCCAACGCGCACCGGTATCGGTGAAGATCCACCCACTGCGGTCGGCGTTGTGCTGTACGGGACGGCCTTCGGCTGTCTCCTGCGAGAGCCGTACGAGCAACGCGCAGCGGTAGTGGTGGAACAGGCCTTCCAGCCTCCCGGTGCTGGGCGCGCATGCCCGTAGCGCCCGAATCGCCGGAGGAGTTGCTTGCGCCAGTCCGCCAGAGGTGGATCGCACCAGCGTAGTGAGAAGCACGACGACCGTGCTTCCGGAAGGACAACCCATGCCCGAACACTCCCACCGCAGCCCCCTCGACGACCGCTACCTCGCCGAGTCCGGACAGTTCCCGCTGACCGGGATCCAGGCGCTGGCGCGCCTGCCGCTCGACGTACGGCGGGCCGACCGGCGTGCAGGTCTGAACACCGCCGCGTTCATTGCCGGATACGAGGGTTCCCCGCTCGCCGGCTACGACATGGAACTCGCCCGGAACCTCGCCTTGCTCGATGAGCACGACATCGTGTTCCGGCCTGCCGTGAACGAGGAGTTGGCCGCCACCGCTGTCCAAGGCACCCAACTGGCAACGGCGGCGAACGATGCGCGCTTCGCCGGGGTAACGGGGTACTGGTACGGCAAGTCGCCCGGACTGGACCGCGCCGCCGACGCGATCCGCCACGGGAATCTGATGGGCACCCACCCACTCGGTGGTGCGGTAGCGCTGGTCGGCGACGACCCGGCGGCGAAATCGTCAACGGTGCCAGGTTCCTCCGAGGGCCTGCTGGCCGACCTCGGCTTGCCCACGCTGTATCCGGCCGACTCCCAGGACGTCCTCGACCTCGGCATCCATGCGGTCGCTATGTCCCGGGCCTGCGGACTTTGGTCGGCACTCAAGATCGGCACGAACATCGCTGACGGGTCCGGCACTGTGGAGGTACACCCCGAGCGCGTCATACCCATCGTGCCGCGGCTGAAGATGGCAGGGAAACCATACCGGCACGAGGTGACGGCGAAGGTACTCCAACCAATCCTGGGCGAACTAGAGCGAAGCCGGGAAGGAATCCGGCTCGACATCGCTCTCGCCTACGCCCGCTCCAACGAGCTGAACAAGATCGTCCGGATGGGAGCCGGCGACCGGATCGGGATCATCGCGGCCGGCAAGACCTTCCTCGACGTGCGGCAGGCGTTGCGCATCGTGGGACTCGACGACGACGAACTCGCGCGGCGGGGCGTGCGCCTGCTGCAGCTGGGCATGATCCATCCCCTGGAGCCGGAGATCGTACGGAAGTTCGCGGCCGGGCTCACGGAGATCGTCGTCGTCGAGGACAAACGCCCGTTCCTGGAGACCGCGGTCAAAGCGTGCCTCTACGGCCGGCCGGACGCGCCGGTCATCAGCGGAAAGCACACGCCGGAGGGCACCGCGCTGTTGCCCTCCGCGGGGGAACTCGACCCCGGCCTCATCGCCACAGCCCTCGCCACCCGGTTCTCTCAGGCCGGGCACTTCCCCACGGTCGAGACGTGGCGCCAGGAACGGCAGCCACGCCGGATCGAATTGCCAGTGGTGACGCGCACGCCGTACTTCTGTTCCGGGTGCCCGCACAACAGCTCCACGAAGGTGCCCGAAGGCTCCCTGGTCGGCGGCGGCATCGGCTGCCACGGCATGGTGCTGACGATGGCGCCGGGGCAGGTCGGTGAGGTCACCGGGCTGACCCAGATGGGTGGCGAAGGCGCCCAGTGGATCGGCATGGCCCCGTTCCTGGGCCGCAACCATCTGGTGCAGAACCTCGGTGACGGGACCTATCACCACTCCGGAAGCCTCGCCATCCGCGCCGCCGTTGCGGCAGGCGTGAACATCACGTACAAGCTCCTGTACAACTCGGCCGTCGCGATGACGGGCGGACAGCAGCCCGCGGGCGCGTTGAGCGTGCCTCAGATAGTCACGTCGCTGTCCGCCGAAGGCGTGAAGCGCACCATCATCACCACCGAGAACCCCCGCGCCTACGGCAAGGTGAAGCTGCCCCGCACCGTCGAGGTGTGGCCGCGCCACCGCCTGCTCGAAGCGCAGGAAACGCTTGCGAAGGTCGACGGGGTCACGGTCCTGCTCCACGACCAGGAGTGCGCCGCCGAACTCCGTCGCAAACGTAAGCGGGGCCTGGCCCCCGACCCCGTCAAGCGGGTCGTCATCAACGAGCGGCTGTGCGAGGGTTGCGGCGACTGCGGTCGAAAATCGAACTGTCTGTCGGTGCACCCGACAACAACCGAGTTCGGACGCAAGACCCGCATTGATCAGTCTTCGTGCAACAAGGACTACTCCTGCCTGCAGGGCGACTGTCCGGCGTTCCTGACCGTGGTTCCCGGGGACGTGAAGGCACGGCGTCCCCACATCCCATCGCTCGAGGACGACGCGCTCCCCAAACCCCGGATCCTGGATGTGGCCCAGCACACGACGCGCATCGCCGGTGTCGGCGGCACGGGGGTGGTCACGCTGGCACAGGTGCTCAGCACCGCGGCCTCGCTGGCCGGTCGGCACGTGCGAACACTCGACCAGACCGGTCTGGCGCAGAAAGGAGGCTCCGTGGTCTCCGACATCAAGGTCACGGCCGGGCCGATCGAGCAGGCCGGCAAGGCGGCCGAGAGCGAGGCGGATCTCTACCTCGGCTGCGACCTGCTCGTCGCGGCCGACCCGCGCCATCTCATGACCGCCGACCCGCGCCGCACCGTCGCGGTCGTGTCCACCAGTGAAGTCCCCACCGGAGCCATGGTCACCGACCCGCGAGTGTCCTTCCCGGACAGTACAGATCTGGTAGGCCGGATCAACGAGACCACCGCCGCTACCGACAACGTGTTCCTCGATGCGCGCAGGCTCGCCGTCGACCTCTTCGGCGACGACCAGGTCACCAACCTCCTCCTCGCCGGCGCGGCCTGTCAGGCCGGGAAACTGCCGATTTCAGCCGAGTTCATCGAGGAAGCCATCCGGCTGAACGGCGCGCGGGTAGAGGCGAACATCCAGGCATTCCGCCGCGGGCGGCAGGCGGTCGCCGACCCGGCGGGCCTCGCCAAGGCGATCCAGCGGACGTCCGGCGGAAAGGCGGCACAGCGCCCGATGCCAGCTGGAACGGACGAATTGACCGCTATCGTGCGGGCCCCGCAGGGCTCTGAACTGGCCCGGTTGATCGAGATCCGCGTCCCCGACCTGATCTCTTACCAGAGTAAGGCGTATGCCCGTGCCTACGCCCAGGTGGTCGAGCGGGTGCGCGACGTCGAGGACGACCGCGTACCCGGGTCCACCCAGTTCGCCGAAGCCGTGGCCCGGTACCTGTACAAGCTGATGGCCTACAAGGACGAGTACGAGGTGGCTCGCCTCGCGCTGGAGCCCTCGCTGCGCGCCGACATCCGCACCGAATTCGGTGAGCATGCACGGGTTTCGTACCAGCTGCACCCACCGATATTGCGCGCACTCGGCATGCACTCGAAGGTTTCCCTCGGCCGCTGGTTTGTCCCCGCCTTCGCGGTCCTCGCCCGGATGCGTCACCTTCGCGGCACCCGGCTCGACCCATTTGGCTACGCCAAGGTACGGCGGCTAGAGCGTGAACTCATCTCCGAATACCGCGAGGTCGTCGCCAGCCTACTCGACACCCTCAACCCCGGAAATCATGCTCTTGCAGTAGACATTGCATCCCTGCCCGATGAGATCCGCGGCTATGAGCAAATCAAAATGGACAATGTCTCCCGGTACCGCCACCGTCTCACTGAACTTCGCCGGCAACTCACTGAGCCCGGCTCCACCGGCTTGATTGTGGTGTGATCGGTTCCGGGTCGTGCAGGGCGTGTCGGGGCTGAGGTGCGGATTCGGGCGTGGGGTGGCTGCTGGTCCGCCCAGCCTTGCCACTTTTCAGCAGGTCTCGGGCCCTTTCGGGCAGGTCGGTCAGGGAGTGTCAGAGGGCTGGTGGCGCGTCACCGGCTACTACAAGTACCGCGAGCGCAGCTACTTGCTGCAGGAGACGGGCCGACTCCATTGAGGAACAGGCCAACGCCCTCACCTTGGGCGTCGGAGAGTATGCCGGTCTTAGGGCTCGCAGAAAATCAAGGTGTTGCTTCCGGTGGTTTGGCTCGTGGACGTGGTATGCGCATACCGCAGGAGATTCGGGATCAACTCACCTTGAAATTCGAAGTGTTGCTCCCACATCTGGACGAGCGGCAGCAGCGTCTGCTGATGGGAGCCGAGGCCCGTCTTCTGGGCCACGGTGGGATCCGGGCCGTTGCTCGGGCAGCCGAGGCCAGCGAGACGACGGTCCGGAAGGGGGTGGATGAGCTGGAGTCGGGAGGAGAGCCGCCGGGGCGGGTCGCCGACCAGGCGGCGGCCGGAAGAAGGCCGCCGACCTGGATGCAGGGCTGCGGCCCGCGCTGCTGGCCCTGGTCGAGCCGGACATGCGCGGAGACCCGATGTCGCCGCTGCGCTGGACGACCAAGTCGACCCGGAACCTGGCCGGCGAGCTGACTCGCCAGGGACACAAGGTCAGTGCCGACACGGTCGGTTACCTGCTTCGGGAGGAAGGCTTCAGTCTGCAGGCCAACTCCAAGACCATCGAGGGCAAGCAGCACCCGGACCGGGACGCCCAGTTCCGCTACATCAACGAGCAGGCCAAGGACCACATCGACGCTGGGGACCCGGTGGTCAGCGTGGACAGCAAGAAGAAGGAACTGGTCGGCGAGTACAAGAACGCGGGGCGTGAGTGGCAGCCCACGGGCGACCCGGTGCAGGTCAAGACGCATGACTTCCTGGACCGGGAGGGGCCCGGCAAGGCGATCCCATACGGGATCTACGACATCGCGGCGAACACCGGATGGGTCAGCGTCGGCACCGACCACGACACCGCTGCCTTCGCGGTCGCCTCTCTCCGCCGCTGGTGGCACGCCTGCGGCCGCCACAACTATCCCAGGGCCGCGCGGCTGCTGATCACCGCCGATGCCGGAGGTTCCAACGGCTACCGCACCCGAGCGTGGATGACCGAACTTGCCTCTCTGGCCGCCGAGTCGGGCCTTGATATCACGGTGTGTCACCTACCTCCGGGCACGTCGAAGTGGAATCGGATTGAGCACCGACTCTTCTGCCACATCTCCATGAACTGGCGCGGCAGGCCCCTGACCAGCCACGAGGTCATCGTGCAGTCCATCGCAGCGACCACCACCCGCACCGGACTGACGGTCCGCGCCGAACTCAACACCGGCGCCTACCCCACCGGCGTGAAAGTCGACGACGCCCAGGTCGACGCGCTGACGATGACCCGCCACCGCTTCCACGGTGACTGGAACTACACCCCCCACGCCCAGCAGCGCGGCCCCACGGCCACAAGCACTCCACACGGCGCGGAACCCCGGCAAGGGGACCCCCGGCAGCACGCCCGGCTCACCGACCCGGAACTCACCGGCATCACCCGCCCACAACTGGACACCCTGATCAGCAAGTTGGCGCCAATCCAGGCAGCCCGGCGGGAAGAACAGCGCCGCCACCGACGCGGCCGCGAACGGCAACGAGCCCCCGGCGCCGGCCCCCGGCAGGCGTTCACCGACCCCGACCGGATCCTGGCCACCCTCCTCTACCAGCGCGGCTGCTTCACCCACGCCCTCCTCGGCGCACTCTTCGGGGCCAGCTCGCAGACCATCACCCGCACGATCCAGGAGACCCAACCCCTCCTGGACCAGCACGGATGCACCGCCCCCGCTCCACAGCACGATTCACCACCCCTGCAGACGTGACCGCTTACATCGACGCCTACGGCTCCGAACCCCCGAACAACATCAAACACGCATGTTGATTCTCTGCGAGCCTTTACGTGGGCTGGTACCGGCACATGACACTCGCCATCCTCGCGCACGCATTCCTCGCCGTCCTGGCCAGCCAGCAACGGGAAAGGGGGGCGTTGGGCGGGACATACCGGACCTCGTGGACCTCACACCGGCCGAGATTCGGCGTCTGCTGGCAGTTAGACCCCGCCACCGTGCTCCGGAGCGCGACCACGCGATGACGTGGTCCCACTGGCGTCGCGGCCACCAAGCACGCGTCCGTCGTTGCCACTACAAGCACCGCGGCCACGCGTTCGTGCGACGGCCCGGCAAAGACCGTCCCACCCCCGTTCCAGCCCGCCGCACTCCCCACTCCCAAGCTGTTGACCATCGCTAATGAAGAAGTCCGGCTGCAACACTAGAAGCCTTTGCGCACGCCTCCGTCGATCGACAGCATCACACCCGTGAGGTACGACGCGGCCGGCGACAAGAGGAAGGCGGCGCTGCGGCCGAACTCGTCCGGGGTTCCGTAGCGGCGCAGGGGGACGCGGGCGGTCGCACGCTCGCGGGTCGCGTCGGGATCGCCGGACCGGGCTTCGAGTTCGCGTGCCCGGTCGGTTTCGATGTGGGCGGGCACGAGGCCGACGACCCGGATGCCCCTTGGGCCCAGCTCGTTCGCGAGGTTCTTCGCGTAACCGGCCAGGCCCGGCCGCAAGGCATTGGAGATCGCGAGGCCGGGAATAGGCTCGTACACGGAGCTGGAGAGGACGAAGCCGATGGCGCCTCCCTCGTCCAGCTCCGCCGCGACGGCGCGGGAGAGCCGCACCGCACCGAGGAAGACCGACTCGAAGGCGGCGCGCCACTGGTCGTCGTCGATGGTGTCCGACGTGCCTGCCGGGGGCCCGCCGACGCTGATGAGCACCCCGTCCAGCCGCTTGAAGGCATTGCGGGCCGCGGCGATCAGTCGGTCCGGAGTCGCGGTGTCGGCGTTGTCGGCCACGACGCCGACCGCCTGCCCCGGGCCGAGCTCCGCCTCGGCGGCGGCCACCGACTTCTCGCTGCGGCCGCTGATGACCACCCTCGCACCGTCCGCCACCAGTTCACGCGCGGCGGCCATGCCCAGCCCGCGGGTGCCACCGGTGACGATGTACACCCGGTCCTTCAGTCCGAGGTCCATGATTTCTGTCCCTTCTCCGGGCGGGCGGGCCGCACTGCCTACAACATCGCCTTCTGAGGCTCCGTGGGCACAACGATGACCGTGGTGGTGCCGGCGGTCAGGGCCGCCTTGAACTCCCGCTCCAGGTCCTCGCTGGTCTCCACGTCGACCGCACGGCATCCGAAGCCGCGGGCCACGGAGGCGATGTCGAGCCCGGGCAGGTCGAGTCCCGGAACGCCCGGCGTTTCCTCGAGTACCGCGAACGACTTGAGGATGGAGTACTCCTGGTTGCGCATGACCACATACACGATCGGGAGGTTGTGCTGGGCCGCCGTATAGATGGCCTGCACGGAGTACTGGAAGGAGCCGTCGCCGATCAGGCCGATCACCGGCCGTTCGACGCCCCTGTCCCGGTCGCCGAGCGCGACGCCCACCGCCGCCGGGGTGCCCCAGCCGATGCCTCCGCTGGCCGTGGCGAAGAACGATCCGGTCCTGACCGTGGGAAGCCACTCGATCTGCTGCGCCATCGTGGAGGTCGATTCGTTGACGATGACCGCGTCGGGCGGCCGAACCTTGCTGAGGGTGGCGTAGACCTCCGGTGGGGTGAGCGGGCTGTTCGGCACCTGCGGCAGCTCGCGGGGGCGCGGCATCGGCTCCGGAGCGGTCCGCGCGGATCCCTCCGTGACCATGTCCAGGAGCAGCTCGATCGCCAACTTGGGATCGCCCAGGAGGCTGTCGCCTACACGCGCCGCCGCAGCAACGCCCGGATTACCGGTGATCTGCAGCAGCTCGGTGCCGTCGGGCAGGTAGTCGCCGGGCACGTAGGGGTAGTAGCGGAACACCTCCGCGCCGATCACGACCACCAGGTCGTGCCCGGTCAGCCGGTCGCTGATGGTCTTCACCGACATGCCGAGTGGACCGCCGAAGAGGGGGTGGTCCTCGGGGAAGGAGGCGCGGTCCAGCAGCGGGGCGCCGTAGACGGAAGCGCGCAGCTTTTCCGCCAGTGCGACGGACGCGTCCCAGCCGCCGCTGCGGTCGACCTCTGGTCCGAAGACCAGCGCGGGCCGACGGCTTGCGGAGATGCGATCGGCGAATCCGCGCAGTCGCTCGGTGTCGGGGGCGACGCGGTCGCTCACCGTCCGCACCCGGGTAAAACCGGACAGGGGCCGCTTCCAGTCGTCCATGGGAATCGACAGGTAGACCGGCCCTGCCGGCGGCTGCAACGCCTCCGCGTAGGCCCGCATGAAGGCCTCGGGGACGTCTTCGGCGCGGGCCGGTTCGTAGGACCATTTCACCCACGGCTTCGGCAGTGTGGTGGCCTCCCGGTTGCCGAGATACGGATCCCCGATCACCAGTTCCCGGTGCTGCTGTCCCGAGGTGATGATCAGGGGCGTGTTTCCGTGGTAGGCCGCCACCAGGTTGCCCACGGCGTTGCCCACCCCGGCCGAGGAGTGCAGGTTGACCAGTGCGGGGCGGCGGGTCACCTGGGCGAAGGTGTCGGCCATCGCCATGACGGAGGCCTCCTGCAGCGCCAGGACGTAGGTGAAGTCCTCGGGGAAATCCTGCAGAAACGTCTGCTCGGTGGAGCCGGGATTACCGAAGACCGTGGTGAGTTTCAGGGTCCGCAGCAGGTCGTAGGTGACGCTACGGACGGTGGATTGCTCAGTCATGGTTGCCATCGACTTTCTTGCTTGGGGTGGGGGCGTCGGGTTAACGGCCCTTCCTCGCGTCGTGGGACGTCAGAACCGGGGCGACGATCTGATCCTGCTCGACAAAGGCGTCTTCGTCGCGAAATGCGGTCCGTTCGGTGACGACACGTACGACGGCTGCCACAGCCAGTGGCGCGTTGGGCGCCACAGGGTGGCGAGTTCCATGGCTCGCTTCAGGGCCTGGGCCGGTTCGGCGAGGTGGCTTACCCAGGCCGAACCGCTCGGCGCGCTCGGCGGGCCGGGCATCGCCGGTGAGCAGGCGTTTCACGGCGAGGTTACGAGGGATCGGGTGGTCATGCGACGAGCGCGAGGCGGCCTGCGAAGGCTCGTTTGGGGTCATAGAGGGTGCGGTTTTGGCAGGTCGTGGTGGAGGCAGCCGAGGAGCTAGTTGAACAGGTTCCGCAGGGCGGCGAAGTCCCACATGTAGCCGGTGGCGGGCAGGCGCCGGTTCTTGACGGTGCGGGCGACTGCGGCCGGAGGCGCGGGTCACCGGGGCGGCGCAGGCGTATGCCTTGATGGCCTTGGCCTTGGCCTTGGCCTTGGCGAAGCGGGTGCGATCGTCGCCGATCTCGGCAAGGACCCTGGCGCCGGGCAGGACCGACAGGCCGGGCAGATGTGTGATGGCATCGCCGAGGTCGTTGCTGCTGTTGCGGGCGGCGTCGAGCTGCTGCAGGGGGCAACTGCCGCATCTGTTCCGAGCGGAAGACCTCCCGCAGACGCTCGACCTGCTTGTCGACCAACCGGCGAAGGCGCCCCGCCCGGTTGAGCAGCGCCCGCAGCTGGCTTCGGGTGAGTTTGGCCGCGGCGGTAGGGGTCGGCGCTGGGGTGAGCACGGCACGGGCGTGGGCGGAGTCCAGGCCGAGAGATACGCCCGGCGGCCTGCAGCGACGACTTATCGAGCGGCCCAGGATCGTCCGCCGATGGCGCTGGAGACCTTCGGTACGCTTCCCGGCGGCGAGCATCCGCGGCGCGGGGTGACGGCCACGTGCAAGCCCTCCTCGGCTCCGGCTCGAAAGCCTGGCGAGAGGATGCATACCGACTGCAGATCCTCGACCAGGGGCCGCTCGTCCACGCCTCGGTAGAGCGACTGGATCGAAGTCGGGCAGGCCGATGATCTCCAGGGTATGGCTGCTGGGGCACGGACGAAGGCCGTCGAGGGTTCTAAGCTTGAATTCCAAGATCACTCGCTCGGGAAGCGCCCCGTCAGGTTGGTGCGGGTCTGTTGATACGGGCTAGGCCGACCCGCTTCATCTCCCGGTAGTCGTGGTCGATGCGCCAGCGGAGTTGGCCAGGCGGACCAGGGTCGTCAGTGGAGTGCCGACGGGCATGTCGTACAGCCAGAGCTGGACCGGCTCGCTCTCGCTCTCGGGCCACTCGGCCAGCACACCGGCAGCCCCGCACCGTCGGTGGCCTGCCGGATCTCGCGCACCGGCGTGCCGGACCCGCAGGGCCACGAACCGGGAGTACATCCGCTTATGCCGGGCCGGGCGCCGAGTCGACCGGCGATCGTTGCGAAGGGCTCCACCTCAGCCTCGTGCACTTACCGACAAGCGTGTCGGCGGCGTAGTTGCCGCCGCGCGCGTTGGGGTTAGCGTTGGTGGGGAGGAGGTTGTGCTCTGACCTCCCCCCAATTGAGCAGGGGTGACGTCGCTCGTCGTACTCGTGCTGGGACACCAAGACGCGGACGTGGCAGCCACTCCGAGAGATTAGGTCTTACGCGGGGACATGCTCCTGGCCGGTCGCGAGGAGCAGACACACACGCTGAGCCGGGATGGGGGTACTCATTGAGTGACGTGGGGCCGCACCCGATGGGGCATGCACACGACTTGGTCGTGGGGGCTCGGTGCGTTCACGTCCTCGACCGGCGGTTGCGCGTGAACGCCGCGACGCAAGCGGTGCTTCAATCGGCGTCGGATCCGATCAACGGGCTCAGCCTGAGCGAAGTGTACAACTTTGAGGAACCCGAACGCCAGGAAGCAGCCTTCCGGCGAGTCCTGGACAGCGGTGCTCCGATGGTTGATCGGTTGATACGCGGCTCGCTGAAACCTGGCCGGGAGTTCGAGCGCAGCTTCCTGGTGTCCGCCTTCTGCCTTCGCGATCTGCGCGGCGGGGTTCTGGGGCTGGTTGCGGTCGTCGCCGACGCGACCGAGCAGGAGGCCAACCGCCGTCGCACCGCCATCCTGTCACGGGTCCGGGAAGCCGTGGGGCACACGCTGGACGTGACCTCCACGTGCCGGGAATTGGCCCATGTCCTGGTGCCCGATTTTGCGGACGTAGCGGTCGTCGACATAGTAGAGGCGATCGTGCGGGGCAAGGAACCTCCGACGCCCGCGTCTGTTTCGCGTGTGCCGCTGTGCCGCGCCGCTTCAGCAGGTGATCTTGGCAGTGGTAAGACTCGCGCTGAGGGCGAGTTGTACATCGTCGGGGACCGCACACCGTTGGCCCTGCCGCTGGCAGACCTGCGGCCGCGCCTCGTTATGGCGGGCGACTCCGGTCACTGGCTTCACGCCGACCCCGAGTTCAGGCACTTCATGCGTGATGCCGGCTCCCACAGTCTCCTCATGGTGCCGCTGGTGCTGCGCGGAACCGTGCTGGGCTTGCTCAGTCTTTTCCGCTGCGATAACACCATTAGGTTTGACGAAAATGACCTAGCCCTGGCTGCGGACCTCGCCAGACATGCCGCGCTCTGCCTGGACAACGCCCGCCGGTACGCCCGCGAGCGTGCCACGGCCGCTACGGTGCAGCGGCGCCTGCTGCCCCCACGCCCCGTAGCCCATACCGGGCTGGATACCGCCTATGCCTACCTGCCCGGTCGCCGCACGAGGGGCAGCTGGTTCGATATGATGCCGCTCTCCAGTTCACGCAGCCTGCTGGTGATCGGCCAGGTGGGCGGCGAAGGAATTCACGCCGCCATCGCTATGGGACAGCTGCGCACCGCCATCCAGGCGCTGGCCGCCCTCGACCTCGAAGCCGACGAGCTGCTGGCCCGCCTCAACGACACCTTCCTGCAACTGGTCGAGGAACACCGGGCATCGCCCAACGTCGACCCAGCACACGGCGAATCATTGACGGCCACCTACTCCTACGCTGTCTACGACCCTGTCTCGTGTACTTGCGTCGCGGGCCGCGCCGGATACCCAAGCATGCTCCTTGTCAACCCTGACGGGAGCATCAGCCCGATGGAACTCCCCGACGGGCCGCTCCTGGGCAGCGTGGACGCAGCACCCTTTGCCGCGACCACGCTCGACATAAACGAAGGCAGCATCCTCGTTCTCGCCACACCCACCTTGCTCCATGCCGTGGGTCCCAAGCACCTTCAGCAGCTCCTCTCCAGTAGCGGAGCCTCGATGCAGGAGGTCTGCGACAGCGTCGTCTACGCTTCCGGCCGCGGCGGAGAGCCTCCAGAGGGCGACGACATCCTCGTTCTGGCCCGCACCTACGCGCTTCCCCTCGGCCGCACGGCGGTCTGGAGCATCGAGCCCGACCACGAGGCACCTGCATCGGCCCGCGCCCTGACACGGGGCTGGCTCTCACAGCACGAGATGTCGGAGGAAGTCATCTTCTGTGCTGAGGTTGTCGTCAGCGAGCTGGTCACCAACGCCATCCGTTACGGCCACCCGCCGCTGAACCTACGTGTGATTCTGGACCGCACACTGACCGTGGAGGTCAGCGATGCGAGCGCCACCAGCCCGCACCTTCGACATGCCCGCGCCACCGACGAAGGCGGCCGCGGTCTGTTCATCATCGCCCAACTGGCCGATCGCTGGGGCACGCGGCAGACACCCGAAGGCAAGACCATATGGGTGGAGCTGCGAACCGGTACGGTTGCAGAGAGCTGAGAGGTTTTCGGCACTCACAGCCGCGTGCTTGTCGCGTGATTCGACGGAGGGCGCGAGATCGTATTGAGGGGCGGGGGAGATCCCAGTGTTCACGTCACGAACCTTGGTGGTATGAACCTACCCGCCCACCTCGCTCGCCTGGTGCACATCAATGCGTTGGCCTGCGACTTCCGGCGAGTCGTCGACTACCGCGTCCGTCTGCACGAGGCTCGGCTGCTGACCAGTTATCTCGCTGCCCCCGGCCCCACGCTGTCGCCTGCGAAGGTACGGGCAGCGTCCGTCACCGCACTCGTGAACCCGTAGACGGCGAAGAGGATGCCGAAGGCGCCGACGGTGGACGGAGACTACGCCGATGACGACGGCCAGCAGGCCGCGCCAGACGAGTGCGTTGGGCGAACTGAACATGGTGACCTTCCGCATACGAGGGTGCCGCCTCGTTCCTGACACGAAGCGGGAATGCACAGTGCTGGGCGCGACCTCGCCCGAGGCCATGGTGTTCGCCATGAACGCTGAAGTCGCGGCTCCCAATTGCGATCCGTCATCCGACGCTTCCGCTACTTCACCCTCAACCTGGTCACGACCGGCGAGGGTGCGACGAGACTGAGCGGAGCGTTCGGATCACCACTCAGGCGTATGGGGGCGTCAAGGGGGAAAGGCTTTGAAGTCCGTGAACGCGGTTTGGTTGGCGGTGCGGCGCCTTGTCGTGTCGGAGGACTCCGCGGTGCCCCGGCGCAGTTTGCCGTGGAGCCGGTCGGCTTCGCAGGCGGTGTTCCAGACCAGGTCGGCCAGTTCGCCCAGCGCACTGCCGCGCTCTTGGCGCTGGCGGGTAAGGAGCCGGTAGCCATCCGTGCCGAGGGCAGCCCGGAGCGCCTCGGCACCCGGCTCCGGGGGGGGGGGGGGGGCCGCCGGCCCCCCCCCCCCCCCGACCGTCACGGCAACCTCCGGGGTGGGCGGCCCGGCCCGGCAACCTGGTCAGGCCTCCCTCACTCATGTGAGTGACCGGCCTCCCCGAGTTGCCCCCTCAGCCGCGCCCCGCCCCCATGGCGGTCCCGGAACACCCATGCGGCCTGGCATCCTTGGTGGAGTACGCGGAGTACCGACGTGCGGTACACCCCCTCCGCACGATCTTCTGTACGTTTCTTCGTGACCGTCCGACGCCGAACCAGGAGCCCCGGCCACGTGAGCCACGTGAGCAGCCACTCACCGCACGGCCAGTCGCCGCTGCGCACCGTCCAGGTGCTCGGCGGCGGGAGCGCGGGCAGCAGCGCCCATGTGCGGTCGCTGGCCGCCGGGCTTGTGGCCCGGGGTGTGCGGGTCACCGTGTGCGCCCCCGCCGAGGCGGATCGCGCGTACGGCTTCAGCGGTGTGGGCGCGCAGCACGTTGCGGTGGCGCGCAGCGGCGACCCCGCTTCGGTGGCCGCACTGCGGGTGGCCTGCGCGGACGCCGACCTGGTGCACGCGCACGGGCTGCACGCCGCCCTGCGGGCCGCGCTCGCGCTCAGCGGGCGGCGCGTACCGCTCGTCGTCACCTGGCACACGCGCTCGCACGCCGAGGGCGCACGGGCCCATCTGCTGCGCCTGCTCGAGCGGCGGGTCGCCAAGGCCGCCGCCGTCGTCCTCGGTACGTCCTCGGACCTGGTGCACCGGGCGCGCAGCAGAGGAGCGCGGGACGCGCGGCTCGCCGCCGTGGCCTTCCCCGCGCCGCGCACGCCCGTCGAACACGGCGACCCCGACCGGTCACGCCACAAGGCGCGGGCCGAACTCGGCGCGACCGACCGCCCGTTGCTCATGGCCGTCGGCTCGCTCGACCGGCACCGCGGCTACGACACCCTTCTGAACGCCGCGCGCGCGTGGCGGGACATCGATCCCGTGCCGCTGCTCGTCATCGCGGGGGAGGGGCCGCTGCGGACGGTTCTGCAGCGCCGTATCGAGGACGAAGGCCTGCCGGTTCGGCTCGTCGGGCGGCGCGAGGACATCACCGAGCTGCTGGCGGCCGCCGATATCGCGCTGCTGCCCAGCAGTTGGGAATCCCGTTCCGTTCTCGCGCAGGAGGCCCTCCACGCGCGTGTGCCGCTCGTCGCGACCGCTGTGGGCGGTATCCCCGAGTTGGTCGGCGACGCGGCCGACCTCGTCCCGTACGGTGACGCGGACGCCCTCGCCGATGCCGTCGTACGTCTCCTCGGGGATCCCGCGCGCCGGGAGCTGCTCAGGGAGAAGGGCGCCCAACAGGCCGCCACCTGGCCGACCGAGGACGAGACGGTCGCCCAAGTGCTCAGCGTCTACGACGAGTTGACTCAGCCAAGGCCCCTCGCCTAGAGCTACGGCACATGCCTGCGCGCCCGCAGCGCCAGGCTCAACGCCAGTACCGTCTGCGGGTCGTCCAGGTCCACGCCCAGCAACTCGCCGATCCTGCCGAGGCGGTTGTAGAGGGTCTGCCGGTTCAGGTGCAGCTCGCGGGCCGTCTCCGCCTTGCGGCCCGCGTGGGCCAAGTACGTCTCCAGGGTGGGCAGGAGCGGCGGCTTGGAGCGGTGGTCGTGGTCGCGGAGAGGGCCGATCGCGCGGTCCACGAAGGCCGCCAGGTCCGGGTGGTCGCGCAGCCGCCAGAGCAGCAGGTCGATGTCCAGGCGGCGGGCGTCGTACCAGGGGCGGTCCGACAGGCCCTGCGCGGCCGTCGCCGTCTCCGCCGCGTGCCGCAGGCCCGCCGAGGCCGCCGCCCAGCCGCCCGCGACGCCGACCACCACCACCGGCGGCTGCGCGCCGGGCCGTTGCATGCCCGCGCGCTCCACGCCGGCCCGCAGTGCCGCCGCGACCCGGTCCGCCACGGCCGAGCGCTCGGACTCCGAGCGCAGGCCCAGGAGGAGGGGGACGCGGCCTTCGACGGGACGTACGCCGAGCAGGACCGGGACTCCGACCGAGGCCAGTTCCTCGGCGACCGCGCGCGCCAGGACCGCCCAGCCGCCGCCGGGGGCGAGGCCGTCGGCGAGTCGCATCACGACCGGCAGGAGCGGGCTGTTGCCGGGCTTGAAGCCGAGCACGCGGGCCTGGGCGGGGGCATCCTCGGCCTCGATGCGGCCCTCCGCGAGGTCGGTGAGGAAGTCGCCGCGCCCGCGCGCCGCGAGCTCCTCCTCCTGACGTGCCTGCATCAGGACGACCGCCAGGATGCCCGCGGCCCGCTCCGCCGCGATCCGGTGCACCGGGGCGACCGGGGCGCTGACGGGCAGCAGAACCAGTCGGGCCCGCACGGAACCCGTGCCGGGACCGCCTCCGGGCACGTCCACGAGGGTCGTCCCGGCGGGTGGCTGCTCCTTGTGCTGGCCGCGCAGCCCCTCCCACACCTGGAGCGGGTCGGCGCCCGCGGAGCCGGCACCGGCGGCGTACAGGAGCTGTCCGTCCGCCGTCTCCAGGAAGACGGGGTTGCCGCTGAAGTCGGCGAGAATGCGGAGGACTTGGGGAACACCGCCGCCGCCAAGGAGCGCCTCGGTACATCGCCTGTGGACCTCCTCGGCCTGCTGGAGCAGCGCGTAGTGGCCGTTGACGATCTCGGTGTGGACCTCCTCCGTGACCGTCACGAAGGGCACCTCGCGGTGCAGCTGGACCAGCGGGAGACCGGCGGTGCGTGCCGTCTCCACGAGGGCGGCGGGCAGCCGGGCGAAGCGCGGGCCCAGCTCCACGACGAGGGCCGCGATGCCGCGCTCGGCCAGGGTGCGGACGAAGGCGCGCTGGTCGGCGGGGCGGGTGCCCAGGCCGTACCCCGTGGTCAGGAGCAGTTCGCCGCCCTTGAGCAGCGAGGCGATGTTCGGGACCTCGCCCGCGTGCACCCAGCGCACGGTGCGCTGCAGCCGGTCGGCGCCCGCGAGGATCTCCGGGAGCCCGCTGCGCAGCCCGGGCAGTTCGAGGGCCCGCTGCACGGTGATTCCGGCGCCTTGGGTGTCGTAACGGCTGTCCATGCAGCGGACGCTACCCGCGGACAGGTTCCGGGGGCATCTCCGAGCGATTACGGGCGCTCTCCCAGGCGGCATGCACGCGACAAAGCGTCGCCCCTGCGACGGGATTGCGCGACCTCGTGTCTGTTGTGGCGTGGGTCACTGTGCCGCCAAACTGTCGCATCCGTAAGAGAACCACCAATGGATCTTCGGATTTCGTTGCGTAGGTTCACAGAGAGGGGCGGGAATGACAGAAACACCCACGCGAGAGGTGCATCGCCTCAAAGCGAATTCCGTAGGTCTGGTCGGTGTCGTGTTCATGGCGGTCGCCACGGCGGCGCCGATCACCGCGATGACCGGCAACCTCCCCATCGCGGTCGGCTTCGGCAACGGCACGGGCGCGCCCGCGGGCTACATCTTCGCCACCGCCGTGCTGACTGTCTTCTCCGTCGGCTATGTCGCGATGGCCAAGCGGATCACGGCCGCGGGCGCCTTCTACGGCTATATCTCGCACGGCCTGGGCCGGATCGCCGGGATGGCCTCCGGCATGCTCGCCGTGATGGCGTACATCGTCTTCGAGGCGTCCATCGTCGGTGTCTTCTCGTACTTCGCGAGGACCACCGTCGACGATCAGCTGGGCGTCGACCTGCCGTGGATCCTCTACGCGGCCGTCATGCTCGCCGTCACGGCCGTCCTGTCGTACTTCGACATCAATCTCACCGCGAAGGCGCTCGGCGTGATGCTGGTCGCCGAGATCGCCGTGCTGTTCGCGGTCGCCACGGCCGTACTGATCCACGGCGGCGGCCCGGACGGCATCCCGCTGGAGCCCGTCAACCCGAAGAACGCCTTCACCGGCACCTCGGCCGGGCTCGGGCTCTTCTTCGCCTTCTGGTCGTGGGTCGGCTTCGAGTCGACCGCGATGTACGGCGAGGAGTCACGCGATCCCAAGCGCGTGATCCCGCGCGCGACCCTGATCTCGGTCGTCGGCGTGGGTCTCTTCTACATCTACGTCTCCTGGATGACGATCGCCGGCAACGGTCTGCAGGGCTCGGTGAAGGTCTCCTCCGGTACGAGCCCACTCGACCTGTTCTTCGACCCGGCGCACACCTTCATCGGCGGTTGGGCGGTCGACGCCTTCCAATGGCTGCTGATCACCGGCTCGTTCGCGTGCGGGATGGCCTTCCACCAGTGCGCGTCACGCTACTTGTACGCGATCGGGCGTGAGGGCTTCCTGCACCCGGCCCTCGGCCGCACCCACCCGAAGCACGGCTCCCCCCACCTCGCCTCGTTCACGCAGTCGGTCATCGCGGTCGCGCTCGTGGCCGCCTTCTGGCTGACCGGGCAGGACCCGTACGTCCACCTCTACACGCTGCTCGCGATCCTCGGCACGATGGCGATCCTCATCGTGCAGACACTCTGCTCGTTCGCGGTCATCGGCTACTTCCGCAAGCACCACCCCGAGGACCGGCACTGGTTCAAGACCTTCACCGCGCCCCTGATCGGCGGCATCGGCATGGTCGCGGTGGTCGTGCTGCTGGTGCTGAACCTGGACACCGCGGCGGGCACAGCGGCGGGCTCGCTCCTGTTCAAGGCCATCCCGTGGATCGTCGGCCTCGTCTTCTTCGGCGGCCTCGGCCTCGGCTTCTACCTCAAGGCACGACACCCCGAGCGCTACGACATCATCGGCCGGATCGTCCTGGAGGACGCCGGCGAGCGCACGGAGGACGACCTCGCCCAAGCTTCCGCCACCGTCCGAGGATGAGGAGCAGCACTGTGTCCCGTACGAACACGATGCGCGTCCTGCGCGACCTTGCCGCCGACCACGCCGCCGCTCACCGGCTGGGCGTGCCCGTGGAGGAGGCCCGGCTGCGCCGCCGCTCCCTCCTGAAGGGCGCGGCGGCCCTCGCGGCGACCACGGGCGTCACGGCGGC
>NZ_JBEZKJ010000111.1:0-24549 GCF_040651675.1 Streptomyces sp. NPDC048415
CGCCCCCGGGTTGGGGCCGCGCGCGCCCCCGCCCCCGGCCCCGTCTCAGCCCCCCCCCTACCCCTCGCGGGGCCGGCCCCCGGGGCCCGCCCCCCCCCACTTCTGTGCCCGGAACGAATCCGTTCCGGGCGGGCTTCCTCAGACGCCGACCGCGACCGAACGGGCGGCGGCGTCCTTCTTCAGCCAGGTGAGGACCTGGTCGGTGGCCTTGCGCGCGGTGGTCATGCAGACACCGACGCCCACGCCGTCGTACAGGGCGCCGCACACCGCGAGTCCGGGCTGGGTCGCCACCGCCTCACGGATCCGCTTCACGCGGTCCAGGTGGCCGACGGTGTACTGCGGCAGGGCGTCGTCCCAGCGGCTCACCCGGGTCGCCACCGGACCGCCGGTCACGCCGGTGGCCTCGGCGATCTCGGCCGCCGCCAGCGCGACGAGATCGGCGTCGTCGCGCAGCAGCAGGTGCTCCTCGCCGAATCGCCCGAGCGCGCAGCGGACGATCTCCACCTCGCCCGCCAGGTGCGGCCACTTCACGGTCGTGAACGTGACCTCCTTGACCACCTTCCCCTCCACCGCGGGCACCCGGTAGGCGGCGTATCCGCGGGCGGAGAGCCCGCCGGGGAACGCCGCGCGGGGGTAGGCGAGCGTGACTGTCGCCGCGCTCGAGTACGGGACCTCGGCGAGCGCCGAGACGGCGGAGGCCGTTCCGGGGACCCCGGCGAGCAGACGGCTCGCGGGACCGGCGGGAACGGCGACGATGACGGCGTCCGCGTCGATGTGCTCCGGGTCGGTGACCGGGCCCACGGTCAGCCGCCAGCCGCCCGCGCTCCTGGCGAGCTCCCTGACGGGGGCCCCGGTGCGCACGGACGCGTCCGGCGCGGCGGCCAGCACCTCCCGCACGAGCGCGGGGGGCAGCGAACCGAACCCGCCCTCGAGGGTGGCGACGCTCACGGGCGGCGGCTTCTCCCCCTCCGCGAGGTGCGGCGTCAGCGAGCCCGCCGCGTCCGCGAGCGAGACGTGATTGCGGGACGCCATGGCCAGCGGGGTCAGCGTGGCCTCGAACGACAGGTCCTCGGCACGGCCGGAGAACACGCCCGCGAGGAACGGGTCGACGAGGCGGTCCACGACCTCCTGGCCGAGCCGGCCCCCGACATACGCCGCGACCGAGACGTCGCCGTCCCGGTCGAAGGAGGGCAGCGCGAGGTCCTGCCGCGCCCGGTCGAGCCCCGCGGCGGACAGCACGCCGGACCTGGCGAGGTCGTCCATGTCGCAGGGCACGCCCATGAACTGGCGGTCGGGCTGCTGCCGGATCTCGTCCCTGGTCCAGATCGCCGACGCGGTGACGCCCGCCGACATGATCCGGTCGCCGAGCCCGGCCTCCTTGATCAGTCCGGTGGTCTTGCGGCGGTTGAGGTACAGCGACTCGGCGCCCTCGTCGACTGCGACACCCGCCACCTCGGAGACCGACAGCTTCCCGCCGATCCGGGACGATCCCTCGAGCAGCGTCACCCGGACCGGCTCGTTCCGCAGATAGAACGCCGCCGCCAGTCCCGCGATACCACCCCCGACGATGACCACATGGGGCTTTCCGCTCGCCTGATCCCATTCGCTGCCAGCCATTCCACCAGCTCCTTCATGGTTACGGTGTCGTAGAGCCCGTCCCGGCGCCGACGGACGGCGCCGAGTCGGGTTTCGGCAGTCTGGCCGGGAGCCCCGGAACACCGGTCGAGGGCGGCTGGACCCTAGGACCGACGGGTGGTGCCGAACCAGCGGTCGAGGGCCTTGGGGAGGTCGTCGGTGGTGCCGGGGGAGGTCCAGGCGACGTAGCCGTCGGGGCGGATGAGGACTGTGTGCAGTGCGGGGTCGGGGTCGGTGGTCCAGGTTGCGGTGACGACGTCGATCCGGTCGGTCAGGTTCTGCGCGAGTTGTGCCTCTGTGCTGTGGGTGGTGATGAGCAGGCCGCGTCCGGTGTGCAGGAGGTCGGCGATGCGGGTGCGGGTGCCGTCGGGGAGGGTGAGTTCGCGGTCGGGCGGCATGCGCAGGCCGAGCAGCGGGTGGTCGCCCTTGCCCAGGTCGTAGCGGATGCCGAGGCCGCTCAGCATTCCGGCCAGGTGCTCGGCGGCGTCCTGGTGGGAGACCAGCTCGGCCATGACGCCGCGGACCGGGTCCATGTCCTCGCCGGTGAGCCGCAGCTCGATTGCTGCGCGGGCGTTGCGTGCCAGCTGCTCCCCGATCGGATGGCGTTCGGCGTGGTACGTGTCGAGCAGCCCGTCGGGTGCCCAGCCCTTGATCGTCGCCGCCAGCTTCCAGCCGAGGTTCACGGCGTCCTGGACGCCCACGCTCAATCCCTGCGCCATGGCCGGGGGCTGTACGTGTGCGGCGTCGCCCGCCAGGAACACCCGGCCGCGCCGGTACTCGGCGGCGGCCCGTGAGGCGTCGGTGAAGCAGCTGATCCAGCGGCACTGCCCGTGGTGGATGGACTCGCCGGTGAGCCGCTGCCAGGCGTCGGCGAGGTCGGGGTAGGTGAGGGAGCCGCGATCGCGCGGCGGCGTCCCGGCCTCGTGGACGACGACCCGGGTGACGCCGTTCTCCAGGTCCATCGCCATGACCATGCTGCCGCCCGGCAGGTTCTCGCCGATGCGCCGCTTACGGGTGTCGATCCCGGTGACGTCGGCAGTGAGGAAACCGCGTTCGCCATCCGAGCCGGGGAAGCCGATCCCGGCCATTTTGCGGATGGAGCTGCGCCCGCCGTCGCAGCCGATCAGGTAGCCGGCGGTGTCCTCACCCGGGCCGTCGGGGCCGTCGACGGCCACCACGACGCCGTCGGGGGTCTCCTGGAAGCCGGTCACCTCGTAGCCGCGCAGGATCGGCACGCCGAGCTCGGTCACCCAGCCTTCCAGCATCCGCTCGGTGCGGAACTGGGAGATCCCCCGGTGCCCGTAGTGGTCCTCCGCCAGCATGCCGAGGTCGATCGGCACCCCGCCGAAGTGGCTGTCGGCGGGCTCGGTCTCGCCAAGCCGGCCGAGCAGGCCCCGCTGGTCGAAGCACTCGGCGGTGCGTTTGGTGAAGCTCGCGCCGCGCGACTCCCGCGGCGGGGTGGGAAGCCTCTCGTAGACGACGACGTCCACGCCGCCGAGCTTGAGTTCGCCTGCCGTCATCAGCCCGACCGGGCCGGCGCCGACGACGATTACATCCCTGGCCATGTATACGCTCCTGTTCCGATGGGGGTTCCGTCGATGCCGCCGGTCACCGGCCGGCGGGCTGGGGGACGCGGGTGGTGCCGAACCAGCGGTCGAGGGCCTTGGGGAGGTCGTCGGTGCTGCCGGGGGAGGTCCAGGCGACGTAGCCGTCGGGGCGGATGAGGACTGTGTGCAGTGCGGGGTCGGGGTTGGTGGTCCAGGTTGCGGTGACGACGTCGATCCGGTCGGTCAGGTCCTGCGCGAGTTGTGCCTCTGTGCTGTGGGTGGTGATGAGCACGCCGCGTCCGGTGTGCAGGAGGTCGGCGATGCGGGTGCGGGTGCCGTCGGGGAGGGTGAGTTCGCGGTCGGGCGGCATGCGCAGGCCGAGCAGCGGGTGGTCGCCCTTGCCCAGGTCGTAGCGGATGCCGAGGCCGCTCACGATCCCGGCGACCTGCTCCGCCGCTCCCTTGTGGGCCAGCAGCTCGCCCATGACCTCGCGGATCGGGTCCATGGCGGCCTCGCCGAGGTAGATCTTCGCCGCCGCCCGGGCGTTGCGGATCAACTCCCGCCCGACCGGGTGCCGTTCGGCATGGTAGGTGTCGAGCAGGCCTTCGGGTGCCCAGCCCTTGATCGTCGCCGCCAGCTTCCAGCCGAGGTTCACGGCGTCCTGCAGTCCGGCGCTGAGCCCCCACGCGGCCAGCGGCGGGATCTCGTGTGCGGCGTCGCCCGCCAGGAGCACCCGGCCGCGCCGGTAGTCCTCGGCCAGCGCGGCGGAGTTGCCGCAGGCCCACAGCCACTGGGGCTCCGCGTGGTCGATGGACTCACCGGTGAGCCGCCGCCACGCGTCGGCGACCTGCGCGAACGTCAGCGAACCCGGGTCCGGACGGGCGGGCAGGGCCAGGTCGTGGATGACGACGCGGAAGCGGCCGTCGCCCAGCGGAGTGCACACCACCATGCTGCCGCCGGGAAGACGCTCGCCGATGGGCCGGGGGCGCAGGGCGACGCCGGTGATCTCCGCGGTGTACATGCCCCGGGTGGCCTCCCAGCCGGGAGCCGGGATTCCGGCCAGCGTGCGGACGGTGCTTCCCGCGCCGTCGCAGCCGACCAGGTACGCGGCGGTCTCCTCGTCGGGGCCGTCGGGGCCGGCGAAGGAGACCACGACGCCCTCGGGCCTCTCGCGGAGCCCGGTCACCTCGTGGCCGCGGCGCACCGGGACGCCGAGCTCGGCCAGCCAGCCGCTCAGCGCCTCCTCGGTCCTGGCCTGGGACAGGCCGAGCACTCCGCTGTGATCCTCATCGAGCATGCCGAGGTCGAAGCGGACCCCGCCGAAGTGTCCCATCGGGCCCCACCGGAACTCGCCCAGCCGAGGCAGCAGCCCGCGCTGTCCCAGAGACTCGGCGGCCCGCCTGTTGAAGCCGAGGGCACGGGATTCCCCGGTCGGGGCGGGCAGCTTGTCGTAGACGACCACGTTCACCCCGCCCAGGCGGAGTTCTCCGGCCAGCATCAGGCCGACAGGCCCGGCACCGACCACTATGACGTCAGTTGTTTTCATATTCAGGCCCTCTGCGCTGCGGCAATAGTTGGCCATTGTGAAGCTACCCAGCGCCATGTTCGACCGCAATGAGTTGAATGCGCGCGCGCCGGTCGAGCGTTCGACCGCGGATTCAGCGTGCTTGAACGCGGATTTTGAACGCTTGAACGCGGAGCGCGAATGGCAATGTCGGAGGTGCTCCCGGCTTTTGCCTCTTACTACCGTGAATGCCTGAGCAATTCGGCGCGCCTGAAGCGGAACGCCCCTCACGAAAGGAAAAGACGTGTCGGTCGAGAAGATCGCGCTCATCACGGGCGCCAACAAGGGCATCGGATTCGCCATCGCGCGGCAGCTCGGTGAGCAGGGGATCGTCGTCATCGTCGGCGCGAGGGACGAGGTGCTCGGCAAGCAGGCCGCCGACGCGCTGGCCGGCGACGGCGTCACGGCGGTGCCGCTCCGGCTCGACGTGACGGACCCGGCCTCCGTGGCCGAGGCCGCCCGCGAGATCGAACGGCGGTACGGACGCCTGGACATCCTGGTGAACAACGCCGGCGTCGCGGGCGGCTTCACCGGGACGCCCAGCGAGGCGCGGGCCGCCGACCTGCGGGAGGTCTACGAGACCAACGTCTTCGGCGTGGTCACCGTGACCCACGCGATGCTGCCATTGCTGCGCCGCTCCCCGGCCGGCCGTGTCGTCAACCTGTCCAGCCATGTGGGGTCGCTGACCCTGAACTCGGATCCGGGCTCCCCGCTGGCGGGCGTCAACATGATCGCCTACCAGTCCTCGAAGACCGCGCTGAACGCGGTCACGGTCGCGTATGCGAAAGAGCTGCGAGGGACCCCGATCAAGGTCAACTCCGCCCTCCCCGGAGTGGTGGCCACGGACATCAACCACCACCGCGGTCACCGGACACCCGCCGAAGGAGCGGTGATCGCGGTCCGGCTCGCCCTGCTGGACGAGGCCGGCCCGTCAGGCGCGTGCCTGGCGGATGACGGATCCGTTCCGTGGTAGCGCGGAACGTCACCAACAGAGAAGAGGAATGGCTGTGCTCCAGATCACCATCAGCGACCTCCAGACCATCATGCGCCAGTGCGCGGGCGAGGCCGAGGACGCGCTGCCGCTCGAGCAGGCCGCCGACCGTCCCTTCGACGAGCTGGGGTACGACTCCCTCGCGCTGCTCGAGACGCACAGCAGGATCGAGCGGGACTACGGCATCGAGCTCTCCGAAGACGAGGTCGGCGGGATCAACACCGCTCGGGAACTCGTCGACTTCGTCAACTCGCTGCTGCAGCTGAAGGTGATGACGGCGGTCTGATCCCCCGAGGGACCGCGGCCGTTCGCGGCCATCACATCTGATCGTCATGCCGGGCGAGGACCCGGCGGGCAAGAGACATGGAGGCAGACAGTGGCGGTTGAAGGAACGATCCTGGTACTGGGCGGTACCGGCCGGCAGGGCGGGGCGGTGGCCCGCGAACTGCTGCGGCGCGGGCGAACCGTGCACGCCCTGGTCCGCGACCCGCAGAAGGAGGAGGCGCGGGCGCTCGGGGAGGCGGGCGCGGTCCTCGTCCGCGGTGACATGGACGACGAGGCGTCGCTGCTGGCGGCGATGAAGGACGTCCACGGGGTGTTCAGCGTCCAGACGTTCCGGGGCCCCGGCGGGGTCGAGGCCGAGGAGCGGCAGGGCAGGGCGGTGGCCGACGCCGCGGTCCGGGCCGGGGTGAAGCACTTCGTCTACAGCTCGGTCGGCGGCGCGGACCGGGACACCCGTGTCCCGCACTTCGAGAGCAAACTGAGGATCGAGCGGTACCTGCTGACGCTCGATCTGCCGACGACGGTGCTGCGGCCGGTCATGTTCCACGACATCCTCCTCGACATAGCCCCGCGCCCGGTGGAGGGCGAGCTCGTCCTGTCCCTGTGGTTGGACCCCGAGACCTCGGTGCAGCTCATCGCCACAAGCGACATCGGCGCGTTCGCCACGGAGGCCTTCGAGAACCCGGACGTCTGGATCGGCCGTGCGGTCGAGATCGCCGGTGACGATCTGACGGGACCGCAGATGGCCGCGGCGTTCGAGGCCGTGTCCGGCGTCCCGACCCGGTTCCAGCAGCTGCCCATCGAGCCGCTGCGCGCGTCCCGCGCGGACCTCGCCAACATGTTCGACTGGTTCGAGCGTGACGGCTACCACGCCGACCTGCCCGAACTCCGCCGGATCAGGCCGGACCTCGTCTCCTTGGAGACCTGGCTCAGCGACAACTGGACCGCGCCCCTGGTCGAGTCACGACGCTGACCGTGGATCTCAGCTGAAGATCGGATCGCGGGTACGGGTGCGCTTGAGTTCGAAGAACCCGTCGGTCCCGGCCACGGCGAGAACGCCGTCCCAGAGCTTCACCGCGGCCTCGCCGCGCGGGGTCGGTGTCACCACGGGGCCAAAGAACGCCACGTCTCCCACCGCGATGACAGGGGTGCCCACATCGGTGCCGACGCGGCCGATGCCGTCGTGGTGCGAGGCGCGCACCGCGGCGTCGAACGCGTCGGACCCGGCCGCGTCGGCCAGGGCGGGATCGAGGCCCGAGGCGGCCAGGGCCGCCTCATAGGTGGACCGCTCCTTGGGTGCCTTCTCGAGATGGAACCGGGTGCCGAGTTCGGTGTACAGCCGACCCAGCACCTCGGATCCGTACGTCCGTTCGGCGGCGGCGCAGACCCGCACCGGCTCCATGCGCAGGGCCAGGTCCCGGTGCCAGCGTTCGGGCAGGTCGGCGCGCCCCTCGTTGAGCACGGTCAGGCTCATGAGGTGCCAGCGGAGTTCAAGGGGCCGTCGCCGCCCGACCTCGAGAACCCAGCGGGAGGTCAGCCACGCCCAGGGACAGGTGGGGTCGAACCAGAAGTCCACCGGGATCGGGGTGTCGTGCGGCAACGTCGGCCTCCTTGATGGGTCTGTGGGATCGCGATCAGTAGTTTCCGAGGCCACCGCAGACGTTGATCGCCTGAGCGGTCACGGGCGCCGCCGCGTCGGAGACCAGATAGGCGACGAGGCCGGCCACCTCCTCGGCGGTGGAGTAGCGGCCGAGCGGGATCTTCGCCTCGAAACGCTCGAGGATCTCCGCCTCGGTCGTTTCGAAGTGCGCGGCGTAACCCTGCCGCACCCGCTGCGCCATCGGGGTCTCCACGTAGCCGGGGCAGACGGCGTTGACCGTGACGCCCGTCTTCGCGAGCTCGAGCCCGAGCGCCTTGGTGAAGCCGATGACACCGTGCTTGGACGCCGAGTAGGGGGCGCCGAGCACGACGCCCTGCTTGCCGCCGGTCGAGGCGATGTTGATAATCCGGCCCCAGCCGCGCTCGACCGGGTTCCCCGCCTTGAGTACCGCGCGCGTCATCAGGAAGACGCTGTTCAGGTTGGTGTCGATCACGTCGTACCAGAGCTCGTCCGCGATCTCCGCGGTCGCGCCCCCGCCGCTGCGCCCGGCGTTGTTGACCAGGATGTCGATCCGCCCGTACCGCTCGACGGCCGTGTCGACGAGGCGGGCGACGTCGCCCGGATTCCGGACGTCGGCGGCCAGGCCGTCGGCGTCGTGGCCGTCCGCCCGGAGCTTGTCGACCGTCTCCTTGACGGTCTCGGGGTTCCGCGCGCAGAGGAAGACCCTGTGCCCCTGGCTCGCGAGGTTCTCGGCGATGGCCAGGCCGATTCCGCTCGTTCCGCCGGTGATCAGCGCTACCTGCTGTTCGTCGTCCGCCATTCCGTCTGCTCCTTCTTGGGGTGTATGTGGGGCCGGAACAAACTGACAAGGAGGACCGGATTCCCGGTCGAGCGGCGGTAGAGGTAGTTCTGTTCAACCGCACAGATTCTTCGGTTGAACGTTCGAGGCGACAATTCAAGTAATGCCGGAGTTGCGGGTCTGAGAAGTGCCGACCTATCGTCTCTGGAATCCACGAAATAGGCGCTCCGAGAGGAAAGTCATGTCCGCATTGTCCGAGGTTCGTGACCAATCCGACGCGTACTCGCTGCTCGATCTGATTCAGGGTGCCGTGATTACCCAGGCGATTTCCGTCGCGGCCAAGCTCGGCATCGCGGATGTCCTCGCCGACGGACCGCTGTCAGTCGAGGACATAGCCAAGCGGGTCGGATCCGACGCCAAGGCGACCCACCGGATCCTGCGGGCGCTCTCCGGCCACGGGGTGTTCGCGGTCCGTCCGGACGGCCGGTTCGAGCACACGCCGCTGTCCGACAAGCTCCGTGACGACGCGCCGGACTCGGTGCGCGGCTTCGCCCTGCTGATGAGCCAGCCACTGCTGTGGGAGGAGTGGGGTCACCTGTTCAGCACCGTGGAGACCGGCGAGCCCAACCTGCCGAAGCTGCGTGGCATGGGCGCGCTGGACTTCTTCCACGCCACCCCCGAATACGCGAGCGTGTTCTTCCACGCGTTCGGCCAGCTCTCGGAGTCGGAGACCGACCCGATCCTGGCCGCCTACGACTTCTCCCAGTTCCACACGGTCGTGGACGTCATCGCGGGTCGCGGCAACCTCCTGGCAGGCATCCTCAAGCAGGCGCCGAACGTCAAGGGCGTGCTGTACGACTCCGAGGTCGCGACCGTGGACTCGCCGGCGCTCTTCGAGGCGGCGGGGGTCGCGGACCGGCTCACGATCGAGCACGGCGGCTACCTCGGCAAGCTGCCGTCGGGCGCCGACGCCTACGTGTTCAAGCACATCATCCACGACTTCTCCGAGGCCGACGCCGTGACGGCTCTGCGGAACGCGCGCGAGGCGATCGGCCCCGACGGCAAGCTGCTCGTCATCGAGTACGTGCTCCCCGAGAACAACGAGCACCACCTCGGCCACACCATCGACCTCTGGCTGATGCTGATGCTCGGCGCCCAGGACCGCACGCTGGCGCAGTACACCGAGCTGTTCGCCAAGGCCGGCTTCAAGGTCACCAGAGCCGTCCCCACCACCGCGCCGATCTCGATCATCGAGGCGATCCCGGTCTGATTTCCGGCGGCCGCAGCCGGTCTCCCATCGCAGAAGCCGAGGCTCAGGACAGGAAAACATGGAAACCGATGTCATTGTGATCGGGGCAGGTCCCGCGGGACTGACGCTCGCGGCCGAACTCCGCCTCGGCGGCGCCGACGTCATCGTCTTCGAGCAGGCGGCCGAGCGGAGCTGGGAGTCGCGCGGCATCGGCTTCACCGCGCGCGCCACCGAGATGTTCCACCAGCGCGGAATCCTCGAACGCCTGGAGAACATCGAGGTCACCCGGCAGGGGCACTTCGGCGGCATCCCGATCGACTACGGGGTGCTGGAAGGGTCGCACTTCGGAGTGCGCGGCGCGCCCCAGTACAAGATCGAGGAAGTGCTGGAGAACCGTGCGCTGGAGCTGGGTGTGTCCCTGCGCCGCGGCTACGAGTTCACCGGCCTGACCGACACCGGAGACGGCGTCGCCGCGAGCGTGCGGGGGCCAAAAGGACCCGAGGAGTACTCCGCCCGCTACCTGGTGGGCTGCGACGGCGGGCGGAGCACCGTCAGGCGTCTGGCGGGCTTCGAGTTCGCCGGCTCCGACGCCACCCGCGAGATGTACCTGGCAGACGTCAGCGGCTGCGACATCAAGCCGCGGATGATCGGTGAGCTGCTGCCGAACGGCATGGTCATGGCGGCGCCGCTGGAGCAGGGCTACACCCGCATCATCGTCTGCGAGAACGGGACGCCGCCGGACCGGAGCCGCGAGGTGACCTTCACTCAGGTCGCGGACGCCTGGCAGCGGCTGACCGGCGACTCGATCCACCACGCCGAGGCGCGCTGGGTGAGCGGCTTCACCGACGCCACCCGCCAGGCCACCGAGTACCGGCGCGGCCGGGTGCTGCTGGCCGGGGACGCCGCGCACATCCACCTTCCCGCCGGTGGGCAGGGGCTGAGCGTCGGCGTGCAGGACGCCTTCAACCTCGGCTGGAAGCTGGCGGCGACGGTCAAGGGCCGGGCCCCCGAGGGCCTGCTCGACACCTACCACGCCGAGCGCCATCCGGTGGGGGCGCGGGTCCTGCGCAACACGCTCGCCCAGGGGACGCTCAACCTCACCGGCAGGTCGGTCGAGCCACTGCGGACCGTGATGGCGGAGCTCATCGCGATCCCGGCGGTGGCACGGCATCTGTCCGGCATGGTGAGCGGCTTCGACATCGGCTACGAGCTGGGCGGACCCGACCTCGACCGGCCGGCGCACCCCCTGCTCGGCAGCCGGATGGCCGACCGCGAGCTGGAGCTCGCCGACGGCGGCCACGACCGGATCGCGCGGCTGCTGCACCCGGCCCGGGGCGTCCTGATCACCGCCGACGCCTCGGACGAGACGAGCCGGGCCGCCGCCGGCTGGTCCGACCGCGTCGACCTGGTCCGGGTGAAGAGCTTCCCCGCCGGACCGGAGGAGGGCGGCGCCGCGACCGAGTCGGTGCTCATCCGCCCCGACGGCTACATCGCCTGGACCGCGCCGGACGGAGGCGGTCTCGTGGCCGCGCTGCGGCGCTGGTTCGGCGAGACCCGCTAGAGGCTCCGTTACCGAGAGGAGAAGGAACGTGACCGAGAACGCGGTACGTGAAACGGAACACGAGATCAACGTCTCCGCCCCCGCCGAACTGGTGTACGCGCTGATCGCGGACGTCGGCAGGTGGCCGGAGATCTTTCCCCCGACCGTGCACGCCGAGGTCGTCGACAAGGACGGCGACACGGAGGTGATCCGGCTCTGGGCGACCGCGAACGGCGCGGCCAAGACGTGGACCTCCCGGCGCCGGCACGAACCGGAGCGCATGAGCGTCACGTTCCGTCAGGAGCGGTCGCAGCACCCGGTCGGCGGCATGTGGGGCGCGTGGGTGGTGGAGCCCGTCTCCGCGACCTCGAGCCGGGTGCGCCTGCTGCACGAGTTCCACGCGGCGACCCGCGACCCCGCTGATCTCGACTGGATCAGCGAGGCGGTCGACCGCAACAGCGCGTCGGAGCTCCAGGCGTTGAAGGCGAGCGCCGAGGCGACCGGCCCCGACGAGCTCCTCACCTTCGACGACACCGTGACGGTCGACGGAAGCGGCAAGGACGTCTACGACTTCCTCAACGAGGCCCACCTCTGGCAGGAGCGGCTGCCGCATGTCGCCCGGGTGTCGCTGGAGGAGGACGAGCCCGGACTCCAGATCCTGGAGATGGACACCCGCACGAAGGACGGCAGCACCCACACCACGCGGTCCGTGCGCGTGTGCCAGCCGGCGACGGCCATCGTGTACAAGCAGATCGTCCTGCCCGCGCTGATGACGCTGCACACCGGGCGCTGGCTCATCGAGGAGCGCGACGGCGGCGGGGTGTCGGTGACGTCGCGGCACACGGTGCGGATCAACACCGAGAACATCGCCAAGGTGCTCGGTGAGGACGCGACGGTCCAGACCGCGCGGGAGTTCGTCCGCACCGCCCTGAGCGGCAACAGCCTGGCCACACTGGGCCTCGCGAAGGCCTACGCCGAAGGTGTCGGCGGCGGCCGCACGCGGCCGTGAACCTGTCCCGGGCGGCCGCGCGGGTCGTCATCGTCGGCGCGGGCCCCGTCGGGCTCCTGCTGGCCTGCGAGCTGAGGCGGGCCCGGGTCCCGGTGGTCGTCGTGGAGCGCCTGGCCGGTCCGATGACCGAGTCCCGGGCCAGCCAGCTGACCACGCTGACCGCCGAGTTGCTGCATGAGCGCGGGTTCGACGCGCTGCTGGCCGAGGCCGCGCACGAGCCGCGGACGCACTTCGGCGGGCTGGGGTTCGCACTGTCCGCAGGGGACAGCGCGTACGGGGGCAACTGGAAGCTGCCGCAGTACCGCACCGAGGCCGCCCTGGGCGAGCGCGCGGTGGAGCTGGGCGCGAGCGTGCTGCGCGCGCACGAACTGACCGAGATCACCGAGCAGTCGGACCACGTCCGCTGCGGGATCCAGGGCCCCGACGGCCGTCTGCAGATCCGGGCGGAGTACGTGGTGGGCTGCGACGGGGCCCACAGCACGGTGCGCCGACTGGCCGGGTTCCCCGTGACGGCCACGGCGGCGACGAAGGAACTGCTGCGGGCCGATCTCACGGGACTCCGGATCCGCGACCGCCGGTTCGAACGGCTCGACGGCGGGTTCGCGGTGGCGGCCACCCGCGACGGCGTCACCCGGGTGATGGTGCACGCGTTCGGTGCAGGAGTGGCCGAACGCTCGGGGCCGCCCGGGTTCGGGGAGGTCGTCCAAGTCTGGGAGCGGGTGACCGGAGAGGACATCTCCGGCGGAACTCCCGTCTGGCTGGACGCCTTCGACAACGCCAAGGGACAGGCCGGCTCCTACCGGCGCGGCCGGATCCTGCTGGCCGGCGACGCCGCGCACTGGCATCCACCGGTCGGCGGGCAGGCGCTCAACATCGGGCTCCAGGACGCGGTCGACCTGGGCTGGAAACTCGCCGAGACCGTGCACGGCCGGGCCGCGCCCGGACTCCTCGACACCTTCCACGACGAACGGCATCCCGTCGCGGCCCGGCTGCTCGACCACGTCGCGGCCCAGGAACAGCTGATGCTCTGCGGCCCCGAGATCGAGCCGCTGCGCGCGGTTGTCTCCGAGCTGATCGGCCTCGACCAGGTCCGCGCCCACCTGACGGCGATGGCGAGCAACCTCGACCACCGGTTTCGAAGAGCAGATACGCATGGAAGGCAGGAAAGACAGTGCAGGACTTTGACACAGACGTGATCATCGTGGGGGCGGGCCCCAGCGGGCTCATGCTCGCGGGCGAACTGCGCCTTGCGGGCGTGGAGGCCGTCGTACTGGAACGGCTGACGGAGCCGATGCGGCAGTCGCGCGCACTCGGCTTCTCGGCCAGGACAATGGAGGAGTTCGGTCAGCGCGGGCTGCTGGAGCAGTTCGGCGACATGGGCGTCATCCCGTTCGGTCACTTCGGCGGCATGCCCCTCGACTACACCGTCGTGCCGGGCGGCAACTTCGGTGTGCGGGGGGTTCCGCAGGCGTTCACCGAGTCGATCCTGAACAAGTGGGCGACCGGCCTCGGCGCCGAGATACGCCGCGGCTGGGAGCTCACCGGGCTGACCGCCACAGACGACGGCGTGGAGGTGCGGGCCAACACGCCGGACGGCCCGCGCACCCTGCGCGCCGCCTACGTGGTGGGCTGCGACGGCGCACGCAGTGCCGTCCGCACCCTGTCCGGCATCGACTTCCCCGGCTACGAGGCCACCCTCGAGATGCTGATGGCCGACGTCGCCGACGTCCAGGTGCGGCTGCGCCCCACCGGCGAGCTCGGCGACGCGGGCATGGTCGTCGTGCTCCCCGTCGGCCCGAACGCCACGCGCGTCGTCGTCTTCGAGCGGGGTGCCGGCGTGCGGCCCACGTCGCAGCCCCCCACCTTCCAGGAGGTGGCCGACGCCTTCAAGCGCGTGACCGGCGACGACATTTCCGGCGCCACCCCGCTGTGGCTCAGCTACTTCACCGACTCCAGCCGCCAGGCCGCCGAGTACCGCAAGGGCCGGGTCTTCCTGGCGGGGGACGCGGCGCACATCCACATGCCGATCGGCGCGCAGGGCATCAGCGCGGGGGTGGGCGACGCCGTCAACCTCGGCTGGAAGCTCGCCGCCGAGATCCACGGCCACGCCCCGGACGGGCTGCTCGACACCTACCACACCGAGCGGCACCCCGTCGGGGCCCGCATCCTGGCCAACACGCTCTCCCAGCGCAGCCTGTACCTCGGCGGCCCCGAGATGGACCCGATGCGCGCGGTCTTCGCCGAGCTGCTGGCCTACGAGGACGTCCAGAAGCTCCTGGTCGGCATGGTCACGGGCCTCGACATCGCCTACGACGCCCAAAGCGGCGACCACCCGCTGATCGCCCGCCGGCTGCCGGACTTCGGGCTCACCGGCGGCTCGGCCGGCGAGGCGACCGCGTACGGACTCCTGCACGGCGGGCGCGGTTTCGTCCTCGACCTGCGCGGCGACGACGACCTGCGCGCCACCGCACAGCCGTGGACGGACCGGGTCGACGTCGTCACCACGGAGTCCCGGCCCGAGGGCGCGCTCGCGGACGTCGAGGCGCTGCTGGTCCGGCCGGACGGCTACATCGCCTGGATCGGGTCCGGCGGATCCGGGACGGCCGGCCTGACGGACGCCCTGAGGCGCTGGTTCGGCGCTCCCCGCGACACCCACTAGGACATGACGCCCCGCCGTCGCGGGCGCTCAACGCCAACCAAGGAGGAACCATGCCGTTCATCAACCCCGAAGACGGGCACCTGACCGTCCTCAACCTGTTCAAGACCGACACCCGCGCGCGGGTGGACACGCTCGTCAAGGAGATGAAGGCGATCGTCGACACCGCGGCGTTCCCCGGCTGGATCTCGAGCACGGTGCACCGTGGCGAACAGACGCCGGGAACCGCGAACTTCATCCAGTGGCGTGGCATGCAGGACCTGGAGTCGCGCTACAACGACAGCGAGTTCAAGCACCACACCGTTCCGGTCTTCAGGGAGATCACGTCCTTCGTCCGCCTGATGCAGACCGAGGTGGAGCTGAGCCGGCGTCACCCCGCGCTGGGCGACGTCACCGAGGTCTCGCCCGACCGCGACGACTACACGGTCATCGAGATCCTCGGCGTGGACCCCGCCGAGCAGCGCGCCCTGGTCGCCGCGCAGGGGACCGCCCACTCCTGGCTGGTGGACGTCCCCGGATACCGTTCGCAGAGCGTGCTGCGCGGCATCCGCTCCCGCAACCTGGAGGGCGGCGAGGGCACCCTGGCGACCGTCGGCACGGACAACGACTTCGTCGTCGTCTACTCCCAGTGGGACGGCAAGGAGTCCTACGACGCGTTCCGCACGCAGGCCGAGGCCGAGTGGACGTCCGCCCGGCGCGGGTTCCAGGACAAGCGGAACTCGCTGACGACGAGCGCCGACTGGAACAGCTACCGCGCCGTTCACACCCGGTCCGCGTCGCAGCCCGTCGCGGCCTGACCTCCCGGACACACCTCCCGGACACGCGAAAACACGTGGGGCCCCTGGCTGGAAAGCCAGGGGCCCCACGGTGTTTTCCGGCTATGCCGCGATCTTGTCCCAGTGCCACTGGGAGTCGAACGAGGTGACCTCGATGTGCGCGCCGCCGGCGACCAGCGTGGCGGCCAGGCTCGTCGCCTTCGCGATGAACGCGGAGGCCCGGTCCGCCGCCAGCAGATCCTGCTCGTCGAACGGCAGCCCCTCGCAGCGCAGCAGCCGCAGGTCCATGAACCCGTTGAACTTCCGGCCCAGCACCTGCACCGCCTGCGGACTGCGGACGGTGAAGCGCACCCTGGCCGCGACGTGGCCGTTGTGGTGCTGGTCGGAGTAGTACGCGATGTCCGGGATCACCGGCGGGACGAAGTGGTCACGTGCCGCGATCTCGGGGACCTTCGGGAGGTTCCCGACCAGGAAGTGCCACGAGTTGTACTGCATCCGCGAGGAGATGGCCCACGCGGTGTCGGCCAGATGCGCGGCGGAGCCGCCGAAGAGCCGGCGGGAGTCCTGCGACGGTAGGACACAGCAGAAGAAGTGCGGGATCTCCCAACCGGCGATCTTGGGAAACTCCTCCGAGCGCAGCGCCGCGATCAGCGCGGGCAGCGAACGCATCCCGCGGCTCATCGCGAAGTCGGCGTCGAAGACCACCGTCGCCGCGCGCACGGTCTCGTACACCAGGGACTCCAGGCCCGTGCCGAACTCGCCGTGCGGTTCGGCCAGCCAGCCGGGCGACGCCTCGAGGTCCGCGGCCAGTTCGGCGAGGGTTTCGCCGGTGACCGGGAGCCGCGCGCGCACGCGTGCGCAGAGCTCGGCCTCCAGCTGTTCCGCGTCGTCCTTTGCGGGACCGGCGACCCGTTCGATCTTGTGCATCAGTGGGCCGTAGATCTCACGGTAGAGCTGCACGCTCCCCATGAGCTCCCGGCGCCGGCCGGCCAGCGCCTCCGCGAGCTCGCCCAGCGCGGCCACCCCGTGCGAGGCCGGGGCCGGCACCGGGGGCAGCGCGCCGGAGGCCGCGTTGTAGGCCGTGCGCGTCCGCTCGAAGAGGAGGGCCACGTGGTCGAGGGTGAGCTGGGTCCCGTTGGCCTCCTCGATCCGGGCGTACCCGGCCGACCGCACCAGCAGCGTGAGGCAGACCACCAGAAGCACGTCGCTGTCCGACCACAGCTCGAGCGGCACCGCCGCGAGGCTGCTCAGCGCGCAGTCGGGGTGACCCGGCCGCAGCGTCTTGCCCGTCAGCGTGTTCTGGTCGCGGAAGTTGGTGTACTGGCGTTCACCGGCGTAGAGGATGAACGGCGCGGTCCTGATCGCCGCCTCCGTCAGGTCCTCCAGCAGGTCACGGCGGCCGTCGGCGCCGACCGCCATCAGCCATTGGCGGCAGTCGGCGACCGACTCGTGCCACCGGTCGGCGGCCAGGGCAAGCCCGGCCTGGTAGTCCGCGAGGTCCTCGGCGGACCACGGCACCCGCAGCACGCCGTCGACCAGGTCGGCCTCGCCGCTCAGCGGGCCCTTCGACGGGACCCGGACGACGAGCCGGCCGCTCTTGTCCAGCCCGATCTCGCCGAGGAACGCGGTGGCGGAGCCGTCGGCCCGATCGGTGGTCCGGACGTCGTCCCGCCGGGACCTGCCGACGTCGTCCCGCCAGGACCTGCCGACCAGGACCTTCAGCGCGGTCTCGTCCTCGACGGGCAGCGCCCGCAGCTGGATGTCCGCCGGGACGTGCCCGGCGAGCGTGAGCAGCGTGTCCACGGCCGCGGCCAGGTCCGGTGCGTCGGTCGCCTGCTGCCAGGTCTGTTTGAGCAGCGCCGGGAACCCGGCGTTCTGCGTCACCAGGTAGTCGGGTTCGTCCGTGGCACCGGCCGGCCGGCCGAGCCTGCTGGGCCTGCGGCTCTGCCGCGCCTTCGCCAGGGCGGCCCTGCGGGGGAGCGTGTCGTCCCGCTCGGTGGGGAAAGTCATGCCGTTCCCCTGACTGTCACGTCGATGTGGTCCCACATGCGGGCCTCGGTGGCGGTCCACTCCTCGTCGACGTAGATGCAGTCGACGGGGCAGACCATCACGCACACCGGGCAGCCGGAGCAGAGTTCGGGGACGATCACGACGTTGAGCCCGTCGTCGAAGATCGCCCCGAACTCGGACGGGCAGCTGCGCAGGCACGTGTCACACGTGATGCATTCCGACGTCTCGATGCGACGCGGTGGCTTTTTCCAGTTCTCGTCGCGGGACTGCCGCGCGATCCGCTCGGTGCGTCCGGTGGTGGCTACGGAAGGAGTGTCTTTTACCCACGGCATGGTGTGCTCACCCTCACAAGAGATGGCCCGTCAGCGGGAGTGCTCGGTGACCGCGTCCGAGATGCCGTCCCACAGCCTCGTCCTGGCCGCGAGCGCGCGGTTGATGGTCTCCTGGGCCTCGGCCCACTTGAGCTCGTCTTCGCCGCACAGGTCGGCGAGCATCTGCATCGCCATCGGCGTGTGCTCCTCGGCGTCCACCTGGATGTGCCGCCTGAGGTAGTCGACGAAGGTGGACAGCGAGCCGTGGCCGGCGTTGAGCGCGGCGACCTGGTCGAACATGTCGGGGATCAGGTCCTCGCGGCCGAAGGCGAACGCCGCGGCCTGGCAGTGCACGGGGGAGTGCTCGATGAAGTCCCAGGTCGCTCCCACGAATTCGGCCACCGACTGCGGCACGCCCGCCTCCTGCAGCGCGGCGGGGACGGGACGCCCATCGCGCAGCAGGGCGATGAAGGCGTCGATGCGCGAGGTGTCGGCGCCCGACTGGCGCATGCCGTCGAGGTACAGCTCGAAGTGGCTGATGAAGCCGTCGCCGAGCTCGTCGCTCTCCTCGACGAGGACGATGTCGTTGATGAGCCTGCGGCTTCCGGTGGCGGCGGACGGCACCCACGGCACCTCGACGCAGGTCAGCCGGCGCTGCAGGGACTTGAGGAGGGACATGAAGTCCCACACCGCGAACACGTGGTGCTCCATGAACGTGACGACCGCGTCCACGGAGTTCAGCTGGTGGTAGATCGGGTGGCTGAGGACCTTCTGACGGGACGGCTCGATGGCGCCCTTGAGCGTCTCGATGGCCGGGTGGGTTCCATCCCATTCGTACCGTGACATGGTGAATCTTCCCTTGCTCTCGGGTTTGCGTTGACTGATGGGTTTGCGTTGGCTGAGGGGTTGCTCAGAAGGCACCGAAGTACTCGCGGTGCTCCCATGCGGTGACGTCGCCTGAGGCGCCCTCGGGAAGCTCGGCCGCGCACCAGGCGTCGAACCTGGCGGCCTCGCTCTCCTTGAGCTTTGCCAAGCAGCTGTGGAGCGGTGCGCCGAGCAGCCGCTCGGCGCTGTCGCTCGCGCGGAAGGCGTCCAGCGCCTCGCGCAGAGTCCTCGGCAGGGGGGGATGCGGGCTACGGCCGGACGGCACGCCGGAGAGCAGCCCTTCGAGGCCGGCGTGCAGCTGGGAGGCGATGGCGAGGTAGGGGTTGGCGCACGGCTCCCCGATCCGGTTCTCGACGTGGGTCGAGCTGCCACCGCTGAGCACCCGGACCAGGGCGCTGCGGTCCTCGAACCGCCAGTCGACGGAGGTCGGGGCGAGCGTGAACTCCGGAGCCAGCCGCCGGTAGCCGTTCACGGTCGGAACGGACAGCAGGCACAACTCCCGCGCGCGGGACAGCAGGCCCTCGATGTAGGCCTCGCCCTCGGCGGAGATGGCGTCCTGCAGGCCGTCGCCCTCAGCGAACAGGTTGAGGTCGGTCTTCGTGCTGGTGACGGACTGGTGGAGATGCCAGCCGCTGGGGTCGAAGCTCGCGAGGCGCGGCAGGGTCATGAACGACGCGTGGTAGCCGCGCCGCCTGCACTCCTGCTTGAGCTGGGTACGGAGCAGCAGCATCGCGTCGGCGGCGTCCAGCGCCAGCATCGGGTTGAAGGTCGTCTCGAGCTGTCCGGGGCCCGACTCGTGCTCGAACGAGCGCAGGGGCAGGCCGAGTTTCATGAGCATCGCGGCCAGCGGGTCGGCGACGTCGGCCACCGAGTCGTAGTAGCTGTCGAGGTTGAACTGGTAGCCGGGGTTGACGGCCTCCACCTCGGGGGCGGGTCCCTGAAGGCCGAAACCGTTGCCCGCGTTGCCCACCGGGCCGCCGGTCAGCCGGGTGAGGTACCACTCGACCTCGAGACCGATGACCGGGGACAGGTCGTGCCTGGCGTACTCGGCGCAGACCCGGCGCAGGACGTCGCGGGCGGAGAGCGGGTGCGGCGTGCCGTCGCGCAGGTACTCGTTCCCGAGCACCCAGGCGGTCCTCGGCTCGGTCCTGGGCAGCACCTGGAACGTGCGCGGATCAGGGACGAGCACGAAGTCGCCCGCGCCGAGCAGTTCGCCGACCCCGACACCGGCGTCGGCGAGGAAGTCGACGGCGACGGCGTGTCCGGTGTCGAAGAGGAACGGCCCCGCGCTGAAGTCCATGCCGTTGCGCAGCACCGAGCGGAACACGTTCGCGGGCACCGTCTTGGACCGGGCGAGTCCGTGCGGGTCACAGAACACGACCCGGACGAGATCGACCTCCTGCAACTGCAGTTCGACCTGCTCGGCCGCGGCGGCCTGCCGGTCGTCCCAGAGCCCGAACTCGGCGACGAACGAGGGGCGCCCGACGCCGCTCTCGTCACCGTGCAGGGACCACGACCTGGAAACCATGATCATTCTCCTTTCGTTGCGATGCTGGGAAGGATGCGGGTCAGGGTGAGGCCGAGCGCCGTCTCGAGGAGTTCGGCGGCCGAGAGCACGAAGTCGTCGGCGACCCGGCCCGCGGGCTCGACGAACGGAGGGCGCCCGATGGCGCTCTCGTCGCCGTGCAGGGACCACGAGCTGGAAACCATGATCACGTTCCTTTCGCTGGGATGCCGGGGCGGGTCAGGGTGGGGCCGAGCGCCGTCTCGAGGAGTTCGGCGGCCGAGAGCACGAGGTCGTCGTCGCCGACCCGGCCCACGAGTTGGAGACCGGCCGGGAGCCCGGCCGGCGTGAGACCGACGGGCAGCGACAGGGCGGGCTGGCCGGTGAGGTTGAACGGGTAGGTCGCGGGGGACCACGCCAGCCAGCGCAGGTCCCCGGGGTCGGCGGCCCAGGGCGGGGCGATCGCGTCGGCGGCGAAGGGCTCGATCGGGACGGTCGCCATGACCAGCAGGTCATAGGCCTCCATCACCGAGGCGAGCCTCGTCCGCAGGGCGAGCCGTGTCTGTTCGGCGCGGGCCACCGCGGCGCCGCTCAGGGATCGCCCGTAGCGCACGATCGCGAGCCGGCCCTCGTCGCACCACGGCTCGTCCTGCGGCGCGGTGCCGTTCGCGTCGGCGGCGGCGAGGATGTCCACCAGGGCGCCGTACGGGTCGGGGAACGGGACCTCGATGCGGTCGACGCGGTGTCCCAGCGCGGTCAGTACCGGCAGGACGCCCTCGGTGACGTCGCGGACCGCTCCGGACGTCCCCGGGAACTCGATCCAGCCGACACGCAGCGGGGTGAGCGCCGGCGCGGGCACGGACGGAGCGGTCACCGAGTCGGGGTCGCGGTGATCGGGGCCCGCCAGCACCGACATGAGTTCGGCGACGTCCGCCACACTTCGCGCGAACGGCCCGACATGGGACAGCCGTTCGGCACAGGGCGGCACGTAGGGGATCCGCCCGTAGGAGGGCTTGAACCCGACCACGCCGCAGAACGCCGCGGGAATGCGGACCGACCCGGCTCCGTCGGTGCCGAGCGAGGCGGTGCACAGGCCCGCCGCCACAGCGGCCGCCGACCCGCCGCTGGAGCCGCCGGCGGTCCTGTCGAGTGCCCAGGGGTTGCGGGTGGGGGAAGCCACCCGGCTGACGGTGCTCGCACTCCATCCGTACTCCGACGTCGTCGTCTTCCCCACGACGATCGCGCCCGCGGCCCGCAGCCGGGTCACGGAGGGCGCGTCGGCGGCGGTGCGACGGTTCGGCAGCAGCGATCCCCGCCTGGTGGGGATGTCCTGTGTCTGGATGAGGTCCTTCACCGACACCGTGACGCCGAGCAGCGGCCGGTCGCGGAAGGCGGCCGCGCCGAGACCGGCGAGGAGGCGGTCGGCCGCTTCGGCCTCCCGCAGCGCGCGGGCCTCCGCGACCTCGACGTACGCGCCGAGCTCGGTGTCCGTCTCACGGATGGCGGTGAGCACGTCCAGCACGTGCTCGGCGACCGTGGAATGACCCTCGAGAAGAAATTGCCGTGTTTCATGAATGCCACGGCAGATCGGCTGTCTACTCTTCGTTGCGGTGGACTTTGACACGAGACCACTACAAGTCATCGTCTGAATTCCTTGCAACTTACAGATTGCGGGTGTTGCATCTGCGCGCATTCCGCAGTTGAACGGGATTCCTTGCGAATGGGTCGGGCGGAGAGCAGCATGCTTCCGAGGTAATTCACACGTACTTATCGCACAGGAGAAGACCCGATGACTCCACGGATGGACAACCCTTCCCTGGTCGTTCCCGGCGCGCTGCAGCCCCTGCTCGACCTGACCGAGGTCATCGGCAAGGTCGGCGTGCCGCAGACGACCCTCGACCTCGTCCGGCTGCGTGTCAGCGAGATCAACGGCCGTGTCTACACGCTCCCGGACAAGTCCGAGAAGACCGAGAAGGCCGAGCAGGCGGACGAGCGCCTCCCTCTGGTGGCCACCTGGCGGACCGAGTCCTGCTTCACCGACGCCGAGCGCTCCGCGCTGACGATGGCCGAGGCCGTCACCTTGATGACCGATCCGCAGGACATGGCGTCGGACGCGGTCTGGGAGGACGCCGCCCAGTACTACAACGACGAGCAGCTCGGCGCGCTGGTCATGCACATCGGCCTGGTCAACTTCTGGAACCGGGTGAACGTCGCCACCAAGCAGGAACCCGCGGCCTGGCGCTGAGGAAGGGAACACATCACCGTGCTGAAGCTCATCAACGCCGGTCTGGGCAGGACCGGCACGACGTCACTGCAGGTGGCCCTGGACCGGCTCGGTCTCGGCCCCTGCTTTCACATGTTCGACATCGTCGGCGACGAGAGGCGCCTCGAGCAGTGGGAGAAGATCGTCTGCGACGGAGAGCGCCCCGACTGGCCGCAGCTGTACGACGGTTACACCTCCGCGGTGGACGGTCCCTGCGCGATCTACTACCAGCGGATCAGTGAGGCGTTTCCCGAGGCCAAGGTGATCCTCACGGTGCGCGACGCCGAGAGCTGGTACCGCAGCACCTACGACACGCTGTACCAGTTCGCCGTCCGGAGCATGGAGAACCCGCCGGAACCCGGTTCCCGGCAGGCCCGGCTGTTCCGCGTCACCAGCGCCATGGTCTGGGACGGCCTTTTCGACGGCCGTTTTTCCGACAAGGACCACGCCATCGAGGTCTACCACCGGCACAACGAGGAGGTCGTGCGCGCCATCGGCTCGGACAACGTCCTTGTTTACGACGTGAAGCAGGGGTGGGAGCCGCTGTGCGCCTTCCTCGGGGTCGAGGTTCCCCAGGAGGACTTCCCGCACGCCAACGACTCCGCGTCCATGCGCCGGCGCATCGCCCAGGCGGCCGGAGCCGGCCCGGTCTCCACCGGTTGAGTCAGCGAGGAGCATTCGGTGTTGATCTCGGAAATGGCGGTCCCCGGCGCGTACCGCGTCGAACCCGAGCCCCTGAGCGACCGACGGGGGTATTTCTTCGAATCGGTGAAGGCCAGCGCTCTGCTGGCCGACAGCGGCTGGGGGTTCGCGGTCCGCCAGGTCAACTTCTCGGTGTCCAAGCGGAACACCCTCCGGGGCATTCACGGCACCAAGGTCCCGCCCGGCCAGGCGAAGTTCGTCACGTGCGTGCGGGGGAGTGCCCTCGACATCGCCGTCGACCTCCGCGTGGGTTCGCCGACGTTCGGCCACTACGACGTCACCTACCAGAGCCCGGAGACGGGGACGGCCGTGTACCTGCCCGACGGGGTCGGCCACGCGTTCCTCGCCCTCACCGACGACACGTGCATGAGCTACCTCTGCTCGCAGGAGTACGAGCCGGGAACGATGATCGACGTCGACGCGCTCGATCCGGAGCTGGCGCTGCCGTGGGATCTGAAGGAACCGCCGATCCGCTCGGACAAGGACGCCGCGGCCCCCACCCTGGCCGAGGCGGCGGCCGCCGGTCTCCTGCCGACCTATGACCAATGCCTGCCGCGTACTTTCCTCGCTCTCTGACTGGTTTCAGGTAGCGGGCGCGACGAATGACCGCAACAATTCTGATTCGATATCGCGCCCCGAGGCGCGGGAAATGACTGGAGGTGGCGATGGCGGAGAACACGCGCAAGTCGGGCACGCCCGGGGCGTTCTCCCGGTGGATGCAGAAGAGAATGAACGCCCGAATGATCCGTAAGGTCCGCGACGGCAAGGCTCAGTTCATGGGCATGGACGTGCTGATCCTGAACACGGTGGGCAGCCGGAGCGGGCAGCCACGGGAGACTCCCGTGGCCTGGTTCGGCGAGGGAGGCGACGCCTGGCTGAGCATCGCCTCGGGTGGCGGAAGCCAGAACCCGGACTGGTACACCAATCTGATGGCCAACCCGGAGAAGGCGACGGTCGAGCTGCCCGGCCGCGGCCCGGTGAAGATCACGCCGCACCGGCTCGGCGGCGCCGAGCGCGAAGAAGCGTGGAAGCTCATCTCGACCGCCCAGCCCCGTATCGCCAAGTACCAGAGCAAGTCCGAGCGGGAGTACCCGATCGTCAAGCTCACCCCTCAGTAGTACGAGTCAGTAGTACGAGAAGATGGTCGACGGGCTTCTCACCCGGGCCGGCACCGATGTCGTGCTCGCCAACAGCGCGTACGACGCGGAGCGCTTCCGCAGCGCCTT